>JAHDFV010000111.1 GCA_020627985.1 Saprospiraceae bacterium | reverse complement strand
CCATATCTGTTATGGTATTCGTATTTCCTTGTACAGCTCCATCTGCTTTTTTCATTTTTTCATCTGCTCTCATAATATAAGCAGAATTAGAATTCATTGATGATGAAGGTGCAGTAGTTGTATAAACTGGAGCAAAAGAAATATAATTTGGTCTTAATATTGGACGATCATTTCCTAATAAAGGATTTCCTGTGGAAACTGCCATTTTTACATCTTTCCATTCTATGCCCGTATTTTGATATACGTTTGCTTTTAAATGTAAATCAATTGGAGATTGAATATCTTTTACTTTTAAATCATAAACAGGAGTCCAACCTGCTTGATTAGAAATATAAGAAAAAGAAATTTCGCATTGTCTAGCTGTCGTCGATTGTACTAAGAAAATGACTTCGCCTGTTTTTTGATTTTTTTTCGTGTGCGTTTCATTTAGTTCTTGTTGAAGTGATGATAATTGTTTATTTATTTTAGTATTTTCCTGAGCAATTTCAAATAATTTTTTTTGAATTTCTAATGAGCGAGTTCTATAATAAGTCGCATAATTTTTTAATTCTTGAACAGAAACCCCTTTTCCATTAGAATTTAATTCAACTTGTTTTGTTGTTAATATTTTTGCTTCTTGAGTATAAACTGCATACTCTTTATTATTCCATTCTAATTTTAAATTAAGCGCAAAGATTTCCTCATTAATTTTCTTTGTTTTTTCTGGAAGTTCTATATTTTTTAAAAAATTAGTTTTATAATGAACAGTTACTAATTCTACTCCTTCTGGCACTTGTGCTTGAAGACTATGCGTATTGATTTGGGTTGTTAAATTTGAGAAAACTATTTCAGATTGTCCTGCTGGAATGTTGATATTTGCATCTCGAGTTATTCGAACTCCTGAACGATATAAAGTAATATTAGAAATATTAGAATCATATAGGTTCTGCAAAAGCAAAGAATGAACTAAAAAATGGGATAAGTAAAATGAAAAACTTCCGGCTCATAAATTAATTTTTAAATCAGATAATATAAGGAAGATGCATGTACTTTTGATTTGGGTGTGTGAGAAGAAAGAAATATTGACTTTAGGTTTAAAATATGCTATTTTATTTTTAATAATAAAGGATAGAAATGAATAAAATACGAGATTGGCTTTACATCGGAAATCATTTAGATTTACATGATGTTATTGAAAAAGGACATGATGAAATAGATTGTATTTTAAATTTAGTTGAAAATAAAACAACGAATTTAGAAAGCTATTTATTCATTGATATTGATGATGGTGTACCGATAAATAATATTAATTTATTTAATGGAATAGAGTTTATTTTAAATCAATATCAACAGAATAAAAAGATTTTAATTGCTTGTGGTGCTGGTGTTAGTCGCTCTGCTACCTTTTGTGTTTTAGCATTAAAAGAAATCGAAAAACTTTCTTTAATTGATGCTTTAAAAGTTGTAAAAGAAAAAAGGAAAAAAGCTTTGCCACATCCTGCTTTATGGAAATCTGTTTGTGAAGCTTATGATGAAGCATTTAATTATAATGAAGTCTTGAAAATTTAAAAATTAGTCATATATTCCCGTTTTAGGAATTCGCTTTAATTAAAGCTGTTTTATTTAAAAAAAATGGTGAACAAAATACAATTAGATGTTAATCAAAAAACAAATTAGCTTATTTAAAATTTTAGCTTGGACCTGGCATCATATGGCTTGGTTACTTGGGTTTTCTGGAATCATTGCTTATTTATATTATAATGAAATATTAGTAGTAAATATTCCATGGTTACCCGTATCAGTTGTGGGTACCGCCGTTGCATTTTATGTTGGTTTTAAAAACAATCAGGCCTATGATCGAATGTGGGAAGCACGCAAAATATGGGGCGGCATTATCAATGATAGCCGTACTTGGGGAATGATGATTGATGGTTACATTAGTAGTTTGTTTCAAGAGAAAAAAGGAACAGAAACTGAAATTAAAAGCATTAAGGAACGGTTGATTTACAGACATATTGCTTGGTTATATGCACACAGAAGTCAATTACTAGTTGCTACACCCTGGGAACATATTAGTCAAGGAGGATTAACGGCTAAAACTGCCAGATATTATCAGAAAAATTTCGGAGTGGGTTTGATTGACGATGATGTAACAAGGTCTGAATTGAAATTATTTTTACAGCCAGAAGAACATGATCGATTAATTGCTCATGTCAATACAGCGACCCAGATTATTAATGAACAATCAAGAGATTTGCGTGAACTCAGAAATCATGATATTATAGATGATTTCCGTCACATGGAATTAGGAAATCTTTTAAAAAGTTTTTATACGTTACAGGGAAAAAATGAACGAATAAAAAAGTTTCCGTTACCTAGACAATATGCAAATATGAGTCGAATTTTTGTAGGAATTTTTATTTGTCTTTTACCCTTTAGTATGATTCCTGAATTAATGAAACTTGGAGAATGGGGGGTATGGATTTCAATTCCAATCACGGCACTTATTGGTTGGGTATATGTAATGATGGAAGTGGTAGGAGATTACACAGAAAATCCATTTCAAGGAATGGCGAATGATATACCAATGCTTTCCCTTTGTCGAACCATAGAAATTGATCTTCGTGAAATGCTAGGAGAAACAGATTTACCTCCTAAAATAGAAGCAAAGAATGGTGTATTAATGTAACATGATCTTTTGAAAATTGTCTTAGTTTTATATTCATTTAATCTAAGACAATTTTTCAAATCCCTCCCCAACACATATACTTTAATTCTAAAAAATCATCCATCCCATATTTTGAACCTTCTCTTCCTATTCCACTTTCTTTAACTCCTCCAAAAGGAGCTTCAGGCGTTGATATTGCATTGGTATTAATACCCACCATTCCATAATCTAGCGCTTCCGCAACGCGCCAAATTCTAGCATAATGTTGCCCATAAAAATAGGCCGCTAAACCATAAGGCGTATCATTCGCCAATTCAATAACTTCTTCTTCTGTTTTAAATGAATATATTGGGGCAATCGGACCAAAAATTTCCTGATGAAACAAGTCCATATTTTTTTGAGCATGTGTAATGATCGTGGGTTCAAAGACGAGGGGAGAGATACTCGATTTTCTTACCCCACCTGTAATAACTTCACCACCTTTGGAAATGGCATCTTTCACCAACTCTTCAATAGAAGCCACTGCTTTTTCTTCAATCAAAGGTCCTACTTGAGTCCCTTTATCTTTTCCATTTCCTATTTGTAATTCTAAAACCTTTTCCTTGAATTTCTCTACAAAAACATCATGAATCGATTCTTGAACAAAAATACGATTTGAACAAATACAAGTTTGTCCTGCATTTCTAAATTTTGAAGCAATGGCTCCTTCAACGGCTAAGTCAACATCAGCATCATCAAAAACAATAAAAGGCGCATTACCTCCTAATTCAAGCGATACTTTTTTAACCGTATCGGCACATTGTTTTAATAATAATTTTCCAACCAAGGTTGAGCCTGTAAAAGAGAGTTTTTTAACAATCGGATTCGAACACATTTCCGTTCCAATACCAGCTGGATTATTGGTATTGATGATATTAATTACACCAGGAGGAAAACCTGCTTGATCTGCCAATTCTGCTAATGCCAGTGCAGAAAGTGGTGTTAATTCAGAAGGTTTTATGATCACTGTGCAACCTGCAGCCAAAGCTGGGGCTACCTTTCGAGTAATCATAGCATTCGGGAAATTCCAAGGAGTAATGGCAGCCACTACACCAATGGGTTGTTTGATGGTGGTGATCCGTTTATCCTTTTGATGTCCAGGTATCACATCTCCATAAATTCTTCTAGCTTCCTCCGCAAACCATTCCACAAATGAAGCACCATATTTGACTTCTCCTTTTGCTTCCGCTAATGGTTTTCCTTGCTCTAAGGTCAAAATTTGTGCAAGTTCACCAGCATGTTTGATTTGTAAATTATACCAATTTTTTAAAATGTAGGATCGCTTGCGAGCGGTATATTTTTTCCAAATTTGGAAGGCATCACTAGCCGCTTGGATAGCGGTTTTGCACTGCTCAACAGAAACCGATTCTACTTGAGCAATTTCTTTTTGATCGAAAGGATTAAGAACAGGAAAAGTATGTTCACCTGTCACCCATTTCCCATTAATATACGATTTGGTTCGGAGTAAATTCATCATTTAATTTGAAGCATTATTTTTCATATCCAAAGCCACATCTACAATCATATCTTCTTGTCCACCTACCATAGTTCTTTTGCCTAATTCCGCTAAAATGGCCCGAGTATCTAAGCCATATTTTTTAGCTGCTTTTTCGGCATGAAGCAGAAAACTAGAGTATACACCTGCATAGCCCAAAGACAAGGTTTCTCGGTCTACTCGTACAGGCCGAGTTTGTAAAGGACGAATAATATCATCTGCGATGTCCATTAATTGGAATAAATCAGAATTTTGTTTTACGCCCATTTTATTCAAACAAGCGATCAAAACTTCTAGGGGAGCATTTCCAGCTCCTGCACCCATTCCTGCCAAAGAAGCATCCAATCTGTTGGCACCATGTTGCATAGCCACAATGGTATTTGCGACACCTAAAGATAAATTGTGATGACAGTGAATTCCGATTTCTGTTTCTTCATTCAATACATCTTTGAATGCTTTAATTCGATCAACAACGCCATCCATTAAAAGTGCACCTGCTGAATCGGTTACATAAACACAATCTGCTCCATAAGATTCCATAATTTTAGCTTGTTTGGCTAATTTTTTAGGTTCATTCATGTGCGACATCATCAAAAAACCACCTACATCCATGCCCATTTCTTTGGCTGCTTGAATGTGTTGAGCTGAAATATCTGCCTCTGTACAATGTGTAGCAACTCGAACAGATTCAACGCCCAATTCCCTTGCTTTTTTTAGGTCATGAATGGTCGCAATACCAGGTAAAATTAGAGTAGTTAATTTAGCATGGGTCAATTTGTCTTTTATGCCTTCTAACCAATCCCAATCGGTATGCGCGCCAAAACCATAATTGAAACTTCCTCCTGCCAAACCATCACCATGTGCAATTTCAATGGCATCTACTTTTGCTTGATCTAATGCAATGGCAATTTCTTGTAATTTTTCTTTACCATATTGATGGCGAATGGCGTGCATACCATCTCTTAAGGTTACATCTTGTATATATAGTGGTTTCATCTTTTCTTTTTTTTAATAAAGCAAAGCCATTTTATCACCTGTTGCCATAGCAGCAGAAGTCATGATATCTAAATTACCAGCATACTCAGGAAGGTAATGTCCTGCTCCTTTTACTTTGAGTAAGACCATTGTTTTTAATCCAGATTGATATCCAATTCCTTCTATAAAAACGGGTTGGTCTTCTGGAATAATTTCAAACTGAACTTCTTGGTGTAAGGAATATCCAGGTACATATGATTGCACTGTTGCCACCATTTCATGTATGCTTTTCCGAATCGCTTCTTGATCTGCCAATTCACTTAAAGTGAAAACAGTGTCCCTCATTACCAATGGTGGTTCTGCTGGATTTAAAACAATAATGGCCTTTCCTTTCGAAGCACCTCCTACTTTTTCAATGGCACTTGCTGTTGTTTCAGTAAATTCATCAATATTCGCTCGAGTACCTGGTCCGGCGGATTTACTAGCAATAGAAGCTACTATTTCTCCATAGTGTACTTTGGCAATTTTAGAAACAGCAGCCACAATTGGGATCGTTGCTTGTCCGCCACAAGTAACCATATTGACATTTCTAAGATCCAAATTTTGTTCTAAATTCACGGGTGGAACGAGATATGGACCAATGGCAGCAGGTGTCAAATCTATAATCCGCTTATCTGCGAATGGTTCAATTTTACTCCAATTATAATGATGTGCTTTGGCAGATGTAGCATCAAAAATAATTTTGATCTCATTCCATTCAGGCATAGCAATTAAACCTGTAATGCCTTCATGTGTAGTAGCAAATCCCCATTTTTTAGCTCTAGCTAATCCATCAGAATTTGGATCAATTCCTACCATGGCCGACATTTCTAATTGATCAGAAAGCCGCATGATTTTGATCATTAAATCGGTACCAATATTACCTGGACCTATTATGGCAACTTTTATTTTACCCATCGTTTTCGTTTTAGGATTTCCGTGTATTATCTACTAGAAATCTTTTCTAAACGCAAGATAGAAATCCTAATTTAAATTATGAACGAATATAATTTTTTGACTAAAGAAATTTAAAGAGAAATATCGATATCCGATGACTAAAAATTAAATCTAATGCCCACATTCCCATAACTATACAAATAGGATCTTCTAGTTCTGATAGCATCATTGTCAAGATTAGTCACTCTTTTATTCAAACCTATATTAGTTACCAAAAATAGTTTTTTAGTCAATTGTTGTTCCCAGTTGATTCCTAAATTTAAATATTGATATTTTAATAATTCTTCTGGCTCTTTATTGTCAGGGAAAGAATGGGGATATAATCTATAAGCATAACTCGTTTTTAATTTCAATTTAGTTTTATCTTTTTTGTATGCTAAATCTGCCGAAATTCTATACTGATTATAATTTAATGTTTTACGATTTGCACTGGTTCTATTCGTCCATTCAATAGCAGTTTTTAAAGATATGTTCTTATTCAATTTTAGTTTTATTGCTCCTTTAAGTATTAGATAATTTAATTTGTATTTATTGATATTGCTATCTGTTGTAGAATTTAAATTATCATCCAATAATTCATCGTCAATAATTGAGTTTCCTCCATTGCTAATACTTTCATAATTACGCAATCTCCATTTGGTACTTATTTCTGCTTTAGAAATGTATTTCGAATTTTTGAAACTCTGTTTAAAAAATACTTTGCTCGAAAGCTCATTGTATTTAAGTGATGCAGCATCTTTAGAAATGTAACTTTTCTTTCGTTTTCCTAAACTAAAATTCAACTTTTGATATTTAGATAGTTTTAACTGTAATTCCGTTTTAATTCCTATTGAATAATAAGGATTTGGAATACTATGAAGTTCATTTTCATTAACTAATTGGTTCCGATGAAAATATCTTAAATCGACTTCTGTAGAAAGAAGGGTTTTTTTAGAAATTTTATATTGATGTTCTGGATTGAATCTTATATTAAATTTATTTAATGCTAAATATTGGCTATACAATTTATATCCCAAACGGGTATTAATTATAAACAAATGTTTTTTCTTCTTTTTTGAAAAATTTAATTTAACAATCGTTGTTTGAGTGGGAGATGATAGTATTAATTCAGCAGGATTTATTTCTTCACCATTATGTATGTAAAAATTTGGATTTTTTGAAATATTATATTCATAACCAACTAATGATTCTATACTTAAACCGATATCATTTTTTTGAGCGATTAAAGTAATAGGAATAAGAAATATTAAACTAATAATTAAATGCTTCATTTTGATTATTTTCTTTTTAATGAATGGACAAACAAGTGCTTAAGGTAATTTGCTTAAATCAGTAAGAATTATTTCCGTTTTGGATTCAATTTTTACGACTTGTACATTATTTTCTTTTTGTAAATATTCATCTGCCATTGGTATGCCTATTAATAATCCCACTAATAATATGATATAAGGAATTGCTGATTTTTGAATCTTCATAAGATCTAGATTTATTGATTAAAAAATTTAAAATGTTTATTGAAGTATATTTTGGAAATCTGAATTAGCTTGTATGATTTCTTTTAAACCTGTTTTATTTACTAGTTGAATTCCTAAGCCTGGACGCACATTTACTTCCATGATTAAAGGCCCTTCTTTTTTATCCAATACAATATCAACTCCTAAATAATTTAAAGGAAATGCTTTTGAGGTATTAATAGATAATGTCAACAATTCATTCCAGTATGGTATATCTTTATCTTTAATTGAACTTTTGGAATCTGGGTGGAAATCATAATAATTACGACCATCATATCCTTGATTTAATTTGCCTGTTTCCATATTTATACCAATCCCTAATCCTCCTTGATGTAAATTCGCTTTCCCATCTGATTTGTCAGTAGGTACCCGAAGCATTGATAATAGTGGAATATTATTTAAAAGGATAACTCTAAAATCAGGTACTCCTGCTGGATATATTTCATGGAAAAAAGGATGTGGATCAATGCACCTTTCTATCAATACTCTATCTTTCCCTCCTAAAGAATATATTCCCATAATGATAGAAGCCATGTGTTGGAAAATCATTTCTTGATGGATTACTTTTCCACTACTCATCCATTTACCTTCTGTATTTTTCTTTAGAATTTTTATTCCGCCTCCACCACTCCCATTTGCTGGTTTTATAGCAATTTGATTATAATGTTGTATTGATTCCCACTTGGGATAAATTTCACCGATCTTTTCAATAACAGCGTAAGTATCTGCACAAGCAATATTGTTTTGATGAAGAATGTTTTTGGTTAAAACTTTATCATCTGCTAATTTGTAATCCTTCCTTTTATTGAAAGGATAAACCAATTCTACATTCCTTTGATTAATGCCCATTATTCTTTGGGACAAAATTTTATTTCTTTTAAATATATTCAACATAATAATGTGTTTTAAAAGATGAGATAATTCGATTTTCAATTGATTCGTTTGTGCCTACCCATTCAGCAAATGGGTAGGACTTATCCAAACGCATGTGCACATTCTTTAGCTAAGAATCCATGAAAATCTTTTATATTCTGATACTCGCAAACCAATCCATCTTCCTAAGAGTAACATAATACTGACGATGATGGAGAGTACTTCTGGAAATGTGAGAAAAAAGCCAGTGATAAATTCGGTTTGATAAATAGCATAACAAAGGATGATTACTATTAGAGTTTGCATTTGTATTTTTAATGCATTCTTTATTCCTTCTTCCATCAATACTTTTGCAAATTTTTCGGCTGCAATACTTAAAATAATTATTGGGAAAAATATGATGGAACTTAAAACTACAATCTGATAGGTTATGCCGATGTACGTCATTCCTAATAAAGTACATACAACTCCGACCAACATGATGACCAATTTTGGAGTATATAATAATCCCCATTTCGTGAGTGGATAATGTAGTAAACCCACGACAGCAACCACTGCTAGATAAAGCATAATTCCAAAACCCATTCCAACACTATCAATGGCTACAGTAATAATGGCTGGAAGAAAAACGCCAAATGTTTTGATACCAATTACGTTTCTAAAAAGAGCGATGATTAAGGAACAAAGGGGTAGTAATAAAATTACTTTTAGTAAGGACATTGGTATATCTGCATTGGAAGGAATTTTCCAAAGTGTGTATGCAGATTTGATTTCAGAATGGACGACTTCTTTCTTTTGAATATCAAATAAATAATCAAAATTTATATCTGATGAACGACTCATTAGAAAATAATCCCCCTTATACAATTCTAAATAATTGGAAGGTAATTTTGCGAAATGACCATTTAGAGCATCAAAAGGAATCCAGGTTTCTCCTATAAAAAGTTCTGCCCAAAGATGAGAAGTTTTCTTTTGTTCATGTTTCAAAATGATTCCGCCTACAACCCTAGATGGAATTCCATGTGCTCTACACATTGCAACAAATAATCTACTTTTCCCATTACATGAAGCTTCATTATTGTAAAGAGTACTTAAAGCATCTGTTAATTCACTGGTATTAATTTTCGGTATATCATATACGAATTGATAAATACTTTTTAATTGTTCTAATACAGATATTTTTCCTTTTGTAATTTCATGTGTTTTTGATTGGATATCAAAATGGTTCGATTGAATAAATTCCGAAGGGAGTAATGCTTCCTTGAAACGATCGGGGTTATTAATATCTAATTTTATATCTGGATCTAATTTATATTTTAATTCTTTTCCTTGGTATTCGAATGCGTAAGCTACTTCTTGTTGAAATTCAGAAGATTCATTTCTCCATTCTCCTTGTATACCTTCTTCCTTTTCAATTTTACTAAATTGGAATCCATCAGAATATATGCCTACATTAGAGATGTTCTGATGAAGATTGTTTTGAGGGATATAAGTTTTAATAAATATTTCTTTTTTCTCTCCTTCTGTTTTAAAATTGAATTTTACATCATACTTCGTTTCAGGAATAAATTGCTTAGAAGTGAAGTAACCTTGATTTAATTTCCATGCCATTAATAATAAGGGAAGAATGATTAAAGTCAAAATTGTGATTTTATACATGCTTTGAATTTTCATTATTTATCAATTTTTATTTGTTGATAATAATCCTTTGCTGAATAAGGATTTTTGCTGATTTATATATGTAACCACCAAAGGAAAAAATACCCTACCTTGATTTCAAAGTTTTTTATTTTTCTTGTTTATATCTTCTTTTATACTTCTGAAAACACAAGATGTATCGGTATAATTATCCTATATTTACCTTTTAAATTAACCAAGTAAATATGTCAGTCTGTGAAGATGAAATATTTGAAAAAGTATTCTTAGAGCAATCGGAAGGCTTAAGAAATTTCTTATACTATAAATGCGGAGATTTAGCTCAAGCTGAAGATTTTGTACAGGAATCCTTTGTCCGATTATGGAATAATTGTGCTAAAGTTAGCCTTGATAAAGTGAAGAGTTATTTATTCACGATTGGTAATAATTTATTCCTTAACAAAGTGAAACATAAGAAAGTAGTCTTAAAATTTGAACAAAGGCAAACCAACCAGTATTCGAATGAATCTCCAGAATTTTTATTAGAACAAAAAGAATTTCAAGTACAATTAGAAAAAGCAATCTCTGAACTTACTGAAGGACAAAGAGTCGTATTTCTGATGAATAGAATTGATAAAAAAAAGTATAAAGAGATTGCTGAAGATCTAGGAATTAGTATTAAAGCAGTTGAAAAAAGGATGTCAGGAGCATTGAAATCCTTAAGGAAATTGATTAAAAATATATAATAGGGTAGGGTTATTTAAAACTAAGTTGTTTTCTATATGGAATCAATTTATTAATAAAAACGATTTGAAATGGAAGAGTAAATTAATTAATTAATGACAGAATTAGACAATATTGATAATAAGTTGTCTTTTAACATTAAAGTTTTAGATACAAATCATAGATAGATATATGTATGATTTGTATCTAATTTTCTCTTCTTATTCATTAAAAACCATTTTATAGGAAAAACATTTACCATGGCATTCGATGACAATAAAGATACTTTACTTGCAAGATGGCTAAGTGGCGAGATTAGTAAAGATGAGTTAGAAACTTTGCAAAATCAAGAAGATTTTGCTGATTTAGAAAAAATTATAAATGGGGTTGATAATATGAAAATGCCTGCTTTTGATAAAGAAAGTATGCTAGCAAACATAAAATCAAAACAGAAATCAAAGACAAAAGAATCTTCTCCTAAAATTAAGCGTTTATCTTTCATGAAATTTGCTGCTGC
>JAHDFV010000110.1 GCA_020627985.1 Saprospiraceae bacterium | reverse complement strand
ATATTTTTTCTATATTTGACAAACCAAAATTATGTTTAAGTATGTGATCAGAATCTTATAATATTAAACAAATTAATTTACAAAACTTAGAAGACACTTTCCAAAAGATTTTATACGACAAAAATAAAATTCAAAAAGAATGCATGATTTTAGGGAAAGATTCTAAATTATTCCCGCAATATTATCAAGCCTTTCAAAATCAATTTTTTAATATTCGATTTGGATCAGATTATAAAATGGCATTAGATATTATAAAAGATAATAATTTTGGTGCTATCGTAATTATTGATGATGATTTAAATGGTATGAGCTTTGACCGTTTTTTAATTGCATTAGAAAATTTTTATAACCAAAGTTCTACTTTTTTAAAAATTTATAAGCCGCATAAACATTCTGAAACTATTCTGAATGTAAAGAAAAGAAAACATATTGATATTATCTGGGATGATCATATTTTAAAAAAAGAATTAGGGATTACTCATACTTTTATTTCTGAAAACAATTCAGAAATAAAAGAAAATAATTCTAATCATTTTTTACACCAATTAAAAATATTATTAGTTGAAGATGAAATGAGAAATATTTTTGTATTAGACTCTGTATTTGAACCTTATAATTGTATTTTAACTATTGCTAATAATGGTCAAGAAGCCTTAGATATTTTAAATAATAATGCTGATTTCGACATTATATTAATGGATATAATGATGCCAATTATGAATGGCTTTGAAGCAATAGAGCTTATTCGTAATACTACTAAATTAAAAGAATTAAACATTATTGCTGTTACGGCTAAAGCAATGTCTGGAGATGCTGAAAAATGCTTAGAGGCAGGTGCAAATGCATATGTTTCTAAACCAATTGATATTGATTTATTATTTTCTACCATGCGTAGTTTAATTATAAAATAGCTATACAATGGATTATGATATTTTGGAAAAGCTGATGAAATTGCACTTCATTAACTAATACAATTGGTAAAGGATTAATTATTTTAATTTTTGCTTTTCTCTCATTTATTTTTTGCCTGAGTTGCTCACGTATGATTTTTACAGAATCATTTAAATCAACCATTTGTTTATCTACATTTCGATAGCCGACACTTGCATAAGAACGTAAAGCCTTAATTAGTGTATCTAATCTGGCTGCACTATTTGTACATAAATCAATAAATTCTAGACTATCTTTATCTAATTTATCTTTATTTTTTCGATACAATAAATCCAAGAATGTAGAAATGGTTCTTAAAGGTTCTTTTAAATCATGCGAAACTATGTTTGCAAAATCCTCTAAAGCAATATTTGAAGATTTTAATTCTTTATTTTTTTCATCTAATTGATTATTCATTTCTTCTATAAATTTACGTTGAAGAAATAAATCAATAAAAGCATTTACTTTAGATTGTGTTATATGGTTATTTAATGGCTTAAATAAATAATCAACTGCTCCTTCATTATATCCTTGTAACACATCTCCTGTATTAAATCTTGAAGCAGTAACGAAAATTATAGGCACTTGTTGAGTACGGTTTTTTGATTTTAAAATATTAGCTAATTCAAAACCATCCATTTCTGGCATTTGTACATCTAAAATAATTAAAGCAAATTCATTCCTGTACGCCAAACCTAAAGCTTCTTCACCATTATTAGCCCAGTAAAAAGTTCTATTATTTTCAGCTAATAATGCTTCTAAAGCCAATAAATTAGCTTGTACATCATCAACTAATAATATCTTAACTTTCTTCGATTTCATCATTTTATCATAGATAATGCCTTAAAATATCAAAATGAAAACTCTGAGCCTTTTATTGAAATTTCGAATAAAGAAGAAGATGGATTCTACATCATTTCTATTAGAGATAATGGGATAGGTATCAATGAAGATTTTAGAGATAAAATTTTTGATTTATTTCAAAAATTCCATAGAACTAATGAATATGAAGGTACTGGTGTCGGTTTAGCTATTTGCAAAAGAATCATTGAAAACAATGGTGGAGAAATCTGGATTGAATCAGAGGAAGGAATTGGAACGACATTTAAATTTAGCATACCCGTCTAATTCTATAAATTATCACTAGCTAAATTATTAAATATTTAATAAAATTTTACTTTTTAATAAAATTTTACTTACTTGTCGTCTTAAACACAAATACTTTAACCCATTTCATATTATTTAATAACCTATTATAAAATCTTTTTTTATGAAATTAATGAACAACATTTTAATTACATTTTTTCTTGCTTTAGGAATGTCATTTAATAGTTATGCAATCGTATCTATTGATGCACCTACATCAACGAAAGTCAAAAAACAAAAAACTGAAAGTGTTTTTACTCAATTAACTACTGAAGAATTACTTACTTTATCGAAAAATGATATTCAAGAAAAAGTTGGTAGAAAATTAAAGTTAAGAGAAAAATTAGGCTTAAAAATTATCCATGGCGCTGTAAAAAGAATGGGTAAAAAAATGGCAAAAGCAAAAGCAAAGCCTAGGGCTAAAGACAATCTTTTTAGTATTATTGGTATTTCTGCAGGAGGAGCTGGATTAGTTGGTTTCTTCTCTGGTGTTGGTGGTATTGTTTTAGGTGCTGCTGGTATTGTTTTTGGTATTATTGGATTGAAAAAAGAAGAACCAAAGCGTATTTTAGCTATTTTAGGAATTGTTTTTGGAGGATTAGCTATTTTAATTAGTCTTATTTGGTTAGCACTAGTTATTGCTTCTTTCTTTTAAAATTTAGAATATACTTTAAAATTAGAAAAAGCGATTAGTAAAATTCTAATCGCTTTTTTTATATTTAGTTCAAACGAAAATTTTAGATTTAAACTTTATATTTTGTAGATTCTGTTTTATACCCTTTACCTTCTATCATCATTTTTGCAATTATTTCACATAAAATTTCAGATGTTCCTCCTCCTATTTGTCCCAATCTAGAATCTCTCCACATTCTTGCCAAAGGATAATCTTCCATATATCCATAACCACCAAACATTTGCAAACAATCAAAAGTTACTTTATCTGATAATTTTGTTGCTAATAGTTTAGCCATAGAAGCTTCTTTTACCAAATAATCACCATTCGAAAATCTTTCGTATAAATCATAAATAAAAATTCGGTTCATTTCTACTTCGGCAGACATTTGAGCAATTCGATGTCTTAATACTTGAAATTTATTTATTTTTCTACCAAACGCTTCTCTTTCATTCATATATTTAAGAGTGAGATCAATTGCATTTTGTGCAGCTGCTACTGAACCTATTGCCATTGATAATCTTTCTGATACGAAATGTTCCATAATGTAATAGAACCCCATGTTTTCGATTCCTAATAAATTTTCTTTAGGCACTTTTACATTATCAAAGGCTATTTCTCCTGTGTCTGAAGCTTTCCAGCCTAATTTATCTAGTTTAGTTGCAGAAACTCCTTTTCTATTTCTTTCAATAATAATCATACTTACCCCTTGCGCTCCTTTACTTGGATCAGTTTTACAAGCGGCAACAATATAATCACTGTTCACACCATTCGTTATAAAAGTCTTGGAGCCATTAATGATATAATGATCTCCTTCTTTTATTGCAGTTGTCCTCATTGCTTTTACATCAGAACCTCCAAAAGGCTCAGTAACGGCCATACAACCTATTAAATCACCTTTTATACCTGGTATAAGGTATTTTTCTTTTTGAGCTTCATTTCCTTCTCCATTGATATGAACCATTGCAAGGAAAAAATGTGCTCCCATTGCTGCAGCAAAGCCTCCAGAATTAATGCTTGCCAACTCTTCATGTAAAATTACAGAATGCCAGATATCTACTTTCGTTCCTCCATATTTTTCATCAAAGGTTAATCCAAATAAGCCCATTTCTCCAAATTTTTGATAAATTTCTCTAGGGCACTCCCCTATTTTTTCCCATTCATCTAAATATGGAATCACTTCTTTTTTTAAAAAATCTTTGACTGTTTGTCTAAATAAATGATGTTCTTCCGTAAATGGATTTAATCCTTTATTTGATAAAGAATTTGTTCTTTCATTTCCTTGCGCTTTTTTATAAATTTCATCATCAATAATTATTTTAGAAATAATTTCTCTCATTATTTCTGAAGAGCCACCACCAATAGTTCCCACTCTTACATCTCTATACATTCTAGCTAAAGGGTAATCTTCCATAAATCCATTTCCTCCAAAAAATTGCAAACATTGTGTTGCTACTTTTTCATGTAATTCTGTGCAAATTAATTTTGCCATAGAACAGAGTTTTACATCATAAATATTTTGATCATACAATTGGCAACAGTAATATGAAAAAGATTTTAAGGCTTCTACTTCTGTTGCTAATTGTGCTATTCGATGTCGTAAAACTTGAAATTTATTAATGGTTTTTCCGAAAGCTTTTCTTTCAGACATATATTGTAACGCTGCATCAATGCCAAATTCCATATTCGTTACACTGCTAGGTATAAAACATAAGCGTTCTAATTGTAAACCATTCATTAAATAATGAAATCCTTTCCCTTCTATTCCGATTAAATTTTCAACAGGTACTTTTACATCATCGAAATTTAATTCAGCTGTATCAGAAGCATGCCATCCTAATTTTTTTAATTTCCTTTTTGAAATTCCTTCTGAATTTAAATCGATGGCTAATAAACTTACCCTAAATTTATTTTCTTCATTCCTAGTTTTGACAACTGCTATTACTATATCTCCAAAAATAGCATTTGTAATAAACGTTTTTGCTCCATTTACTATATAATGATCTCCATTTTTTATTGCTTTTGTTTGAATATTTTGGGCATCCGACCCTGCATCAGGTTCCGTAATTCCGATACAACTAATAATTTCTCCAGAAATAATTCCAGGTAAATATTTATTCTTTAATTTCTCTGATCCATATTTTAAAATATAAGGTCCAGACATATATTGTACGACTTGTTGTGTAATCAAAAAACCACCCGAATTCATTTTACCCATTTCTTCATTAAATACAACATCATAAAAGAAATCTAAATTCGATCCTCCATATTTTTCTGGATATGATAATCCTAAAAAACCAAGCTCTCCCATTTTTTTCCAGATTTCTCTTGGGACTTTTCCATCTTCTTCCCATTGATTTAAATTGGGCTTTACTTCTTTGTTTAAAAAAGTTTTTAGACTTTCTCTAAACATTTCATGTTCTTCAGTAAAATATTTTGACATGGATTTATACTTTATTTTTTATTTTTATTAAAAATTAGATTAATAATTTAATTACGAACTACAAGACAACATTGAACAACCCACTTTATTTCTCGCCCATTCAGGTCTTTTCGCAAACCATTTTTCTTTTTCGATTTGTTCAGTATAAGGATTTTTTAATAATTGATATAATTCATCAATTATAGAATAATCTTCATCGTTAGCTGCATCAATTGCTAATTGTGCCATATAATTTCGAAGGACATACTTTGGATTTATTTTATTCATTTTCTCTAATTTTTCTTTATCAGTGAGTTGTTCTTCATTTAGTCTTTTTAAATAAATACTTATCCATTCTTCCCAATTAATTAATATTTCATCTTTTATCTCTTCAGGTTGATAAGAAGCAGATTTAATTAAATTAAAAACTTGATCGAATTGATCTGATTTATTTATTTTTGATAAATTCCTAAAAAACAAAGTCATATCTGTTTCTGAAGCAATTAGATTTTTTTCTAATAATTCTATTAAACTTGAATCAATTTTATTTCCAGAAAATAAACATAATTTATTTTTCATCATGACAAAATATTTTTCTGCATAATCTGATTTATATTTTTCTAGACTTTCTTCAAATGGTGCAGCTTCATTAACCAAGGGATAAAGTGCATTCGCCAATTGATATAAATTCCATAATGCAATATTAGGCTGATTACCAAATCTATATCTTTTATGTTGTCTATCTGTAGTATTAGGTGTCCAATTAAAATCAAAACCTTCTAACCAACCATAAGGACCATAATCAATTGTTAATCCTAATATTGATAAATTATCAGTATTCATTACTCCATGTACAAAGCCAACTCTTTGCCATTCTAAAATCATTTTTAATGTGCGATCTAAAACTGCATTAAAAAATTCAATATATTTTGATTTTGTGGTTTCTTTTATTTCTGGATAAAAATATTTAATGGTATAATCTGCTAATTTTTTAATATTCAGTATATCATTTCTGCTTGCAAATATTTGAAAATTTCCAAAACGAATAAATGAAGGAGCCACTCTACAAACAATAGCTCCTTTTTCATAGTCTGCATTTCCATCATACATCA
This sequence comes from Saprospiraceae bacterium, assembly GCA_020627985.1. Lineage (GTDB taxonomy): Bacteria > Bacteroidota > Bacteroidia > Chitinophagales > Saprospiraceae > JAHDCE01. The sequence continues at coordinate 5,162 of JAHDFV010000110.1, read as the reverse complement.
TATCCCTTAGGACTTCATCACCAGAAAGCATTAATGATAGTGATCGAGTTGTCGGCACTCCTAAATGATACATCGCTTCACTACAAAGATGTTCTCGAATAGAAGATCTTAAAACAGCTAATCCATCTGCATTTCTAGAATACGGAGTTGGTCCTGCTCCTTTTAATTGCAATGCCCATCTTTTATTTTCATGTATGATTTCCATTAAGTTAATTGCTCTTCCATCACCAAGTTGTCCTGCCCAATGTCCAAATTGATGTCCTCCATAACACATCGAATAAGGATTTGTATTTTCAAGTACTTTTCTCCCTGAAAATACATCTATAAATGCAGTTGAATTTATTTCATTTTTACTTAAACCCAATGTTTTTTGCATTTCTTCAGAGAAGTGAATTAATTTTGGATTAGAAGGAATTTTTGGAGTAACATAAGAATAGCACGCCTCAAACACTTGTCTTCTTTGATTGTTTTTATTGGGATCAGCTGGTAATTCTTTATTGTAGGTATCTTGAATATTGAAATCCATGTTAAAACTTTAGATTTAGAGATTTTTTGATTAAAAATATCCTTCGTAATTTTCTAAGAGAATAATGGGTTTAAAAATTCAGCTAAGAATAATTATAACAATAAATTATTCAAAAAGATTATTCTTTTCTTATTCTTTGGCAGCAATTATTGTTAAGCCATTATATTTGCAAATCCAAGATAAGTTTTAAGTTGTTTAAAAAGTAATTATGAAATCAATAGTAGTAGGAAAAGGTGGATTAGAACATTTAAAAATAATTGAACAAGAAATTCCGAAACCAAAAAAAGGAGAAGTATTAGTTCGATTGAAGGCTACTTCCTTGAATTTCCATGATTATTTAGTAGCTATTGGTGCAATCCCAGTTACTGAACAACGTATTCCTATGTCAGATGGTGCAGGTGAAATTGTAGCATTAGGTGAGGATGTACAGCAATGGAAAACTGGAGACAAAGTCATGTCTTTATTTTTTCCTCAATGGATCGATGGGAAACCGTCTATACATAAAACAATTGGTATTTCTGGAGAGTCCGTTAATGGATATATAACTGAATATTCTGCAATATCCGCAGATTCGCTTACAAAAATTCCTGACAATTATACTTATGCTGAAGCAGCCACTCTTCCTTGTGCAGCTTTAACGGCTTGGAGAGGTCTAGTGGAAGAAGGACAAATAAAAGCGGGTGATACGGTTTTAATTGAAGGGACTGGAGGTATGTCTATTTTTGCCCTCCAAATTGCAAAGGCAGCAGGCGCTATGGTTTATGCGACTACATCATCGGATGAAAAAGCAAAGAAATTATTATCACTTGGTGCTGAAGCAGTTGTTAATTATAAAGAGGACCCCAAATGGGGTAAAACCATTTTTAAAATGACAGATGGTGGTGTAAATCATGTACTAGATGTAGGAGGTGGAAGTACTATGAATCAATCTATAGAAGCTACTGCTATTAATGGTCATATTTCTTCAATTGGAATTTTAGGGAACGGTAGAAAAGGTCAAATTACTTTCCCAAAATTATTTTTCAAACACATTACATTAAAAGGTATTGCAGTTGGAAGTAGAATTATGCAAGAAAAAATGGTTGATGCTATTAATATTAATGGCTTTAAACCTATTATAGATCGATCTTTTTCATTTGATCAATTGTCTGATGCTTTTGCATATCAAAATTCAGGTCAGCATTTCGGGAAAATAGTATTGGAATATTAACCTAACCAATTTAAAACATTCTGATGCCAAATCTTATCTTTTTCATCTTTAGAAATAAAACCTAAGTCTAGGGCTTCATCTATCACTTTCCCTGGATAACAATCTCCTACTCCTTCCATTTCACCCAATGGATAAGGATCATCTAATCCTGCAATAATTTGATGGGTTGATTGACGATCTACTAATAATCTAAAGGAGTAAACATCATGGACTAATGTATCGAAAAATACATTCTTCATTTTGATATTATTTGATGGATGTGAAGTATTTTCAAATAAATCAGGTCTCCCTTCGAATCCTTGTTTTCTTCTACCTAAGCCCATTTGACCAAATTGATTACCATGGGCAAAGCAAGTCCTTATATTAGGAAATCTATTTGCTAAATTTCTTAATGAAAAAATATGATAATGATCTGCCGTTTGCGCACACATCCAAATTAAATGAAAACGCCAATATTGATCTTCTAATTGAATCATTTTAGGTGCATCATAAGGATGAATTTCTACAGCTAATCCATATTGATTCGCCAATTCCCATATTGGATCAGTATCTTCATGAGCAGAACTTTTCCATTGCCCATTTTCATCTAAAAAATGTGTGGGTAGGCATAAAAGTTTTAAATCTAAATTATGAACAGCTCTTTCTATTTCTAATAATGCATCATCAATAAATCTTGGTTGTACCACAAAACCACAGGTAAATTTATTGGCAAAATTCTTTTGTGTTTCTGCATTAAAATCATTTTGAAAGGTAATCGTATCCTTGGTTAATTCTCTATTTAATCCATTAGCATACAATTGAGAAAGATTAAGGATTACTTCATGGTCAATATCATTTTTCTCCATCCATTCTAGTTTCTCATTTAGAAAAAAACTAGGATCTGTAATGGGTCTTTTCCAATTTCCTTGTCGCATATATTTGCGATTATCATCAATCCAAAACAATTTTTTCGTCTTCATAAAAGAAGGAATTTGATTTGGATTGGGTAATAAATGTCCGTGTCCGTTAATCTTCATGGTGATCATTTTATTTGCACTGTGTTATAAGATAAATTATCAAAAAATAAAAAGCATTGATAATATTAACCTAATGAAGTGATTTAAGAATATAATGTTAATTGTTTTTCAAAGACTTACAAATCATTGAACAGTAGTTTTTAAATCAGTCCAATGAAATAAATTACATCGATTTAATGATTCTTAAAAGTTATTTTATATTTCATATATTTGATTCCCCAATTTAGATAATAACTAAATATTGAATTCTTTCTTTTCTTATATCATGTAAATATGAAAACAAAATTTACACTTTTACTTTTATTGTTCGTTAATTTTTTATTTGCACAAAATTGTCCTTCAAATACTACTAGTCCTAAAGCTTTAATTGCTGGAGATTCTTGGGCACAATATATGTGGGACGACGGAACACATAATAAGTTTTTAGATAAATTTGGACAAGCAGATAAGGATCTAATTAGTCAATCTCTTGGTGCTGATCCAGGACCAGGACATACTGGCTCAGAATATGCAATTAGTGGTAGCGAAGCTAGACAATGGGCCGACCAAACTAATTACCCTTGGATTTCAAATGTAATCTCAGAAATTAATAATAATCCAACAATCGAAACAGTTATTTTAAGTATTGGTGGTAATGATATCCTTGCTGGTAGATCAGAAGGTGGTTGGTATCAAAATATGGATAATGATGTACCAGGAGCTGAAGCTGCGTTATTTAGTACGATAAAAGATAATACTTTTAGTATTATAGATGGTATTCTTGCATCTCATCCTAATACAGATATTTTGCTTTCCAGTTATGATTATCCTAGTTTTACAATGTCTGCTTTCAACTGCTTATTTTATGCTTGTGCTAAAAGAACAGATTTAAGTTATCCTGGCGATCCTGAAATTACAGATGCAGAATTAAATCAAATGATGATCACTGTTGAAACAGAAAGAATTAGTTGGCTTCCTGAAGAAACAAAATTGTTTTTTGATAATTCGATTGGTTTAACTCATTATTATTATGGTAATGGTGTAGATGCTCCAGGTGCTACAAACTTACCTGAACAACAAGCTCCTTTTTCTAATGCTTTTTTTGGAGGAAATCCAGCATATCAAAGTTTACGAAGTAATTTTAGAAATGGATTTGATCCAATTCATTTGAATGCAGAAACCTATGAATATAAAGTTACGCATCAAATTATGAATTATTTTCTGCCTAAATACAGAAGTGATGTTACCACTACTCTATTTTCAAATGGCAGTAATCAAGATGGTTGGACTGATGGTACAACTACAGGAACGGGTGCTGTTAGAATAGGTGATTTTAATAATTCAAGAAGCTACAAAGGAATACTTAGTTTTGATACAAGTACCATTCCTTCAGACGCAACAATTTCAACAGTTAGTCTCTATTTGATCAGAAATAATATTAGTAATGAAAACCCATTTACTTCTGGTTTATTAGGTATGCCAATGATTGATGTAAAAAGTGGTGAATTTGGTAATATTGCCATTGAAAATTCTGATTACTCAGAAGTTGCTGATGTAGTTGATGCAGGTTGTTTTCATGGTACTGTTTCAGATAATGGTTACGCTCTAAGAATAGATTTAAATGCAGCTGGCTTTGCTGCTTTAAATAAAAATGGAAATACCCAATTTCGGATTTATTTTCCAAATAATAATACTAATGCTGACTACATAGATTTTAATACAGGTACTTCAACATTAGATAGTGATTTACGTACTGTTTGTTTGGCTGAATACATGGGAGATGCTAGACCTTTTTTAGATATAACTTATTCTATTCCTGTTCCTGTAGAATTAATTTCTTTTACAGCTAGAGCTGAAAATAATAAAAATGTAATGCTAAATTGGTCCTCAGCTATTGAAGATAATTTTTTAGGTTATGAAATTCAACATTCTAAGGATTATATGAATTGGAATAAAATAGGTTTTAAAAATGCTTCTGGTGCAGGTAATTATTCAATGCTACATTCTAATCCATTAAATGGTAATAATTATTATCGATTAAAAATGATTGATCATGATCAATCATTTGAGTATTCTGATGTACGTATTGTAAATATAAAAGACCATAAATTTACAATTAATGTTTATCCTAATCCATTTAATCAACAAATACATATTAAAGGATTACAAAATGAAAAAGTAGATCTTTTAATTTATGATACCATGGGAAGAATTATTTATAATCGTTCTTTTGAAGCAGGTTTTATTCAGCAAGATTTTATTATTCAAATGAATGAAAATCTTGCTTCAGGTATTTATATGTTGCATGTAAATTCTGAAAATGAAACTTCTGTTATTCGATTGAATAAATTGTAATGATATCATTTTCTGAATGATAAAAAAGAAATATTAAAATCTAAATAGTGAAATTGATTGTGGTTTAATTAAATTC
>JAHDFV010000001.1:12967-54955 GCA_020627985.1 Saprospiraceae bacterium | reverse complement strand
CTTTTTGTGCCATTTCTAAATAGGTAGAATCGGCTGATAAACGCTCTTCAATTAAAATGATATTAAAACCAAACTCATTGTGTTCTTCTATAGGTATTAATACTTGCATTTCTAAAGAAGGCACTCCACCTTCTCTTGTAAAGTAAGGATGATACGCTACATTAGTTAATGAAGGAGCATTCCGATTACCTAACCTATTTTCTACTCCTAAACTAAAACTTACATCATCACTAAAAGCTAATTCGGATTTATGACATGAGCTACAACTTATTGTAGAGTCTAGAGACAAGGCTTTATCATAAAATAATTTTTTACCTAAAGCCCATCTATCATAGGTATATTCTGCCCCTTCTGGAATTTCCATTTCAGGAAAGTGAGCAGGAATTTCCATTTGTTCTGGAAAATAAAAAGGATTTATTTTTTCATCTTGTTGACAAGAGCAAAACACAAGAATAAAAAAGAGAGATATTAATTTTATATTATATCTCATTTTATTTTATAACTAATTTTTTATTAAGTACAACTACTCCTTCTTTAATTATATTTACAAAATAAATTCCTTTTTTATTTATTTCTATTTCTTGATCATTATTACTCTTAAATTCATAAATGTGTTCAATTTCTTGACCTATAATATTTACGATTGATAATTCGTATGATAAATCTTTAGTTGAATTAATTTTAATATTTACTAAGCCATTTTCTGAAGGATTAGGAAAAATATTAAAATCATTTATTTCACTAAAATCAATATTTGAAACCACATTCGTAGAAGGAGAAAAAACATAATCTCTAAAATTTTCTAATGCTATTTTAGCATCGCCATCTTCTCCATGAACAATTACTCCATTTTCTAATTCAATTCCTTCTAAGCCTCTTGTATAATCTGCATCTAAATTAATAGCTAAAGATCCGTTATTTGCTGTTGAATTTATTTCTACTTCCGTCGTAAAATAATTTACGTCCCCTAATGCATGAAATTCAAATATTTGTTCTAAAGCTATTCCACTATTCCCTTCAAAAGCTAAGAAACGATAGCCTGCTGTCCAGCCCCAATGCATGGATGGTGATGTAGGATATAAAGGATGTCCTTCTGGCCAATAAGAAACAGGGTTTACATGGTTACTAGCCTCATCTACTCCTACATGAAATTTAATTTTTTCTACGTCGGTAATCGGATAATTCCCTAAACTTACATTTGTTGTTTCTGTTGCATTTACCAAAACATGTAAATCTTCAATTACAGTTTCTTGATCATTGTCATGAATAATCGAAATTTCAGAAATATAATATTGTAAACGTGTTACATTAAATTCATGCCCTAAATTATTTGAGGATGTTGCATTTAATTCAAAAGGATTATCCCCTAAATTATGAAAGATATTAAATGTAACATCTGTTTGACAATATACATTTGCTGTTAATTGTCCAAAAAATAAAAGTGTAAATAGTATATTTTTCATCATTTTAAAATTAGTGTTCTAGCAAATAAAGGATAATATACATTAATTTCATTGTTTTTAATAAAAAATAAAAGTTGAAAACAATAGTATATTATTTCGAAACTGTAAGAAAAATATTATTCATTCAATCAAAAAAGGGCAGTAAGAAAACTCACTGCCCTTTTAAATTCAAATTTAATTTAGTTTAATATCCGAAGACTTCTTCTAAACTTAATTCTTTAACATCTCCTAAAGTCTTTAGATATTCCATTCCTTCAGGTCCGATGTTTTTCTTCTCTCCTAAAACCATTACTACAAAATCACGCCCTTTTACGTGCTTCGCATGAAATGCTTTTAAGTCATCTACAGTAACCGTTTTCATTCTTTCGTACACTGCTTTACGTACATCGTAATCTAAACCTCTTTCTGCTGCGCTTCTCGAGTTCCAATATCTAGAAGAACCATTAATTCTTTCTGTTTCAATTTTCTTTAAAATTGATTTTCTAGAAGCTTCTATTTGTTCTTCAGAAATAGGCATATCTTCTCTGATCTCTTGAACCGCTTTAATAGCATCAGCTAATTTATTAGCTTGTGTTCCTACATAAGATTGGAAGTAATGTGCTTTATCTTTCTTACTTGGCGAACCGTAGAAAGAATATGCAGAATAAGCTAAAGCTCTAGACTCACGAATTTCTTGGAACGTGATTGAAGATAAACCAAAACCGAAATAATTATTATATAATTCAGCCATCACATATTCGTCTAGACTAAATTCTTCTGTTCCTTTTGACATTAATAATACTTCCGCTTGTACCATAGGGAATTCAATGAAGAATACCTCATTTTTAGTACCACCTACTTCTGGGTAATCTTTACCCGCAGGTATGCTTTTTAAGCTTGCAGGTACTTGATGGTGTTTCTTCAAAATTGCAGCAGCCTGCGCTTGAGACTTTGTACCATAATAAAAGATTTCATGCTCATATCCAGTTAAAGATTTGATCTTAGCCGTCAATTCTTCTGGAGTAATGGCCTTTAATTCTTTTTCTGGAAGAACATCTGTAAATGGAGAATTTGCTCCATAACGAGAATAATTCCCTAAACCTCCTCTACGAATTTGGTTCTTATCTTTCTTCGCATTTTCTCTACGCAACAAGATATCTGCTTTTACATTATCCAATGCTTCTTGATCTCCTTTTACATTTGCTAAAAGGTGTTCAAATAATTCAACTCCTTTTTCTAAAGATTCTTCTAAACCAGATAAACTCACATATACTCTTTCGTTTCCACTGTTTACACTAAAACTTAATCCTAATTTAAAAAACTCTTCTTGTAATTGTTCAGCAGAATATTTATCTGTTCCTAAATAAGGAAGATAATCAATAGCAATCGGTAATTTCTTATCGTGATTTTTACCCATTTCCAAAATGTAAATTAGAGTGAAAAGCTCATTGTTTTCATTCTTCATGTAATCAAACTTCACACCTTCTTGTAAAGGCATAGAAGAAATCGCTTCCTTATAATTTACGAATTCAGGAACTAGTGTTCCAGATTTTTTCGCCATGAAATTCTTGGTGAAATCAGACATTTCTTCTCTATTTACACTAATAGGTGTAATAGAAGGTTTATCTACTTTCATGGTAGCTTTATCTTCTCCTGTTTCTTTATATGCAATTACAAAATTATCTCTTCTTAAATGCTTGTTTGCAAAAGCAACAACATCTGCTTTTGTAATTTTACTCATTGCATTAAAACGATTCACATATTTATCCCAAGATCTTCCTCCTGTAAATGAACCCGTCATAGCTCCAACTCTAGCACCATTTGATTCAGCAGCACTAATATCTCTTAGTTTGAGATTTTTGATTACTGCTTCCATCATCCACTCTTCAAAATCACCTGCTTTTAACTTATCTATTTCTTTTAAAAGAATCTCTTCGCATTCTGCTAAAGTTTGTCCTTTTCTTGGTTTCCCAAATAGTCCAAAAACAGAATAATCTTCATAATCCCAAGTCCAAGCATCCGCTTCTAACATGGTTTGCTTTTGATTGATATTAATATCTAACATCCCAGCTTTTCTGTTGTACATGATTCCGTTAATCATAGCTAACATATCAGGGTCATCAGTATAAGCGCCTCCAAATTTCCAAGCCATATCAACATATGGATCTTGTTGACCATATACTGTTCTTTTTACTCTTTTTGTTAATTCAGGCTGTGGTTCGAATTTAGGACGATCCATTTCTTCCATTTGGTAATCACCAAAATATTTTTCAGCTAGAGCAACCATTTCATCTGGATCAAAATCTCCTGAAACAACGATTGCCATATTATTAGGTACATAATACTTTTTAAAGTATTCTTGAATTTTTACGTGACTAGGATTTTTTAAGTGTTCTCCTTTTCCAATGGTTGTTTGTGTTCCATAAGGGTGCGTTGGGAATAACTCCTCTCTGATTGCACCATTTGATTTACGAAAATCTCTATCTTGATTGATATTAAATTCTTCATAAACTGCTTCAAGTTCTGTATGAAATAAACGAAGTACACATTCTTTAAAACGCTCTGATTCTAAACTCATCCATTTCTCTAATTCATTACTTGGAATATCATTGACATAAACTGTTTGCTCAACCCAAGTATAAGCGTTCGTTCCCTTTGCTCCCATTGAAGACACCATCTTATCATATTCGTTCGCTGCAACAAATTTAGCTGCATCGTTTGACACTTGATCAATTTGCGCATAAATCGCTTTTCTTTTCTCAGGATCTGTTTCGTTTCTATGTTCTTCATATAGATCAGAAATTTTTTCTAGAAGCTTACTTTCTTCTTCCCAATTTAAAGAAGCAATATTCTTCGTTCCTTTAAACATCATGTGTTCTAAATAATGCGCCAAACCCGTAGCATCAGCTGGATCATGTTTTGATCCTGCTCTTACAGCAATGTTTGTTTGAATTCTTGGCTCTTTTTTGTTCACACTCATGATCACTTTCATTCCATTTTTCATCGTATAAGTTTTTACACCTATTGGATCACCTGGAATTGTTTTGTAATCATACTTTGCATTGTCTGTTGTTGTAAGGCCAATCATTTCTTCCGCTTCTTCTTTTACGTTTTCCTTTGTTGCATCACTAACTTTCTTAGTACATGCTGTTATAGATAGCAATACTGTCAGTGAAAAAAATAAAATCAACTTTTGATTCATGGTAGTAGATTTATTGATAAATACGGTGAATTAGTTATTTGAAATGGCAAAATTTAAGTCTAAAAAGATAAGATCACGCCATTTTTAAAAAGTACATTAATTTGAAAAATAGACTTTCCTGCAAAAATAATGGTTAATCAACACTTTGTTACAAGAATTTCACGATTAAATGACAATGAATATTATAAAATGATGCTTCTGTAACACATTAAAGCGTTAATTAATTGCTAATTGACAATGAGTTAGCTATAAATTTCATAAAACTTTAATGAGTTGGCATTTTTTTAGCTACTTCAATTTGTGATAAAGTTTTATAATTTTTTCTTTGCTATATTAAAGGTTGTCACGAATAATTGATTATGAACGAATTGATTTTTTTGGAAAATACTGCATCATCCCTCTCAACCGTAGCTAAGGCTACGCTTTTCGAGTCCTTCTTTGTCTTTTCCAAAAATCTCTAATTCGTCTCTCATAAAAAAAATTCGTGATAACCTTTATTGAAATAATTATGAAAAATATATACAATATTAGTTTTTAATTATATGATTTTCAAAAACTACATTCTCGGAATTATCTTTCTTTTATCCACCCAACTCGTAACTAGTCAAATTGAGGGCCTAAATGGAGAAGTATTAATAAAAGCAGAAGAAATGCCGCTTTGGCAAGGTTGTGATGTTGAAGGAAATCCAACTATTTGTTCAGAAGAACAATTTAAAATCTATTTAGATAAACATTTAAAATACCCAAAGAAAGCTATTACGCAACAAAAAGAAGGAACCGTAATTATTGGTTGTATTATTAATAAAAAAGGTAAAATATTACAACCTTCTATCATTACAGATATCGGAGCAGGATGTGGTGAAGAAGCTTTAAGGCTTGTAAAAAATATGCCTTTATGGATTCCAGCTGCTGAAAAAGGAGAACCCGTTAATATAATTTATAATTTAAAAGTACCTTTTATTTTTTCTAAAAATGAAAAACCCATTACAAAATTAGAACCCCAAAAACCGATTGTCCCTAATAAAAATATATCTGACAATACTCCAACCGATTCAAAAGATACCCTAAAAGAAGAATATGATCTAAATCAGTATTTTACAGATAAAAGAGAAATGCCTTTTTTTGCAGGTTGTACAGAATTTAATGACGATCACAAAAAGAAGAGAAATTGTTCGAATCAAAAATTGATTGAATTTGTGTCCTCAAATTTAATTTATCCTGAAGAAGCTAAAAATCAAGAGATAGAAGGTATCGTTTATGTTAGTTTTAATGTAAATGAAAAAGGCGAACTTTATAAACCTCAAATTAAAAGAAACATTGGTGGAGGATGTGGCAAAGAAGCATTAAGGGTTATTTCTTTAATGCCGAATTGGGAACCTGGATCAATGAATGGAAAAGCCGTTGATGTTGTTATGACATTACCTGTTCGATTTTCATTATCTACAGGAAATAACAGTCGATATAAAATTCATTGGGGAAATCTAAAAAAAGAAGTTATAACTCCTGAACAAGTAGAACGTGTACTGAAAGAAGAAATTATTGTTAGAAATAGATTTGGAGATAATATTACCATTTCTTCTCTCAATCTTTCCTACGAAAGAAGAACTAAATTTAAAGAAGAAAATTCAATCGGTAAAGTTACCTTAGCAATGATGCGAATGCTAAAAAAAGTAAAAGCAGGAGGAATTATTACTATTAATGCTACTATTCAAGAAAAAGGAGAAATGATTGATATTCAAAGAGTATTTGAAATCATTAAATAAATACATTCTAAATCTGTAATTTTGAATTCATAAATTACATCAAAAATGGATGGTACTATCAGAAATAAAATAAAGAAAGGAACTGCAGTTAATATTGTTCTAAAAAAAGATCAACGATCAGGTCATTTAACTTGGGGAATTGTAAGAGATATATTAACTAAATCTCCTCAACATCCACATGGTATAAAAGTAAGACTAGAAGATGGTCAAGTTGGAAGAGTAAAAGAAATTTTACTTGAAGAATAATAATAAAAAACCTCATTAAATAATTAATGAGGTTTTTTTATACGGATTAAACAAGTATCTCTTCTTCATTTTTAAATATAAATTCCTTCGGTTTAAAATTGAGATTCTTTTTTATTTTTTCAAAAAAAGAATAGGCGTAAAATATCGTTTTAGCATTTTTCACCCATTTTAAAAATTTAATATCATTCATGGTAGAAGTTTTCTTTGCTATAATTTCACCATCTGGCATAACAATAATTACTGTAGGCAAATATTTTATTTCATACAATAGCGATAATATTGGACCATTCCCTTTTGTAATGTCAATTTTATAATTAATAAAATTTCTATTCATATAAGAAACTACTTTCTTTTGTTTAAAAACTTCTTTATCCATTTTTTTACAAGGAGCACAATAAGGAGAATAAAAATCAATAAAAATGGGTTTATTCTTTTTCTTCGCTATTTTTTGAACTTCTTTAAATGAAGAAAAATTTAAAAAATTAATTTTTCCTTTACCATTAGATGCGCAAGCATCCGTTTTAAAAACAAATAGAAAAAAGAATACAATTGAAATTAAATTAAAATACTGGTTCATAATATTGTAATTAGTTATGTTATTTACTAATCGCATGATCCAATATTTTATAATATGTTTTACTTTTAAAAAAGTGAAATTTGTGACAACCTAAACTATTTAACTCCAATAATAATCTTTTATACAGGTATAATAATATTCTAATTCCGTATCTTATTATCTTTATTTATAATAAAAAACCCTACTGCAATTTGGGCAAAACTGCAATAGGGAACATCATTCTGTTTTGATTAAAATATAAGAAAAACTACTAAACTACTTTTTGATTTAAATTTTAAAGAATCTAAAAAATCGCTGGATTTAGCTTATCAATTTTATAAAACAAACTTGACCAGCGATTTAATTTAGATTACAATGAGTAATCTTTTTTTATTAAAAAGATTAGAAAATTAAATAGGGATTTATAGTGAAAAAGGTTAATTATTCAATAATTCATTTACATCTTCGCATATTATTTCAGAAGAAAAAAAAATGTTTTTTCTCTACATATGGAATACAATATTTATTTATTTCCTGAGTTGATTCCTTTGCAATTATAGTTTCTTTTGAGGCATTAGATTTAAAATAATTTAATCCTTTTTTTGCCCATCTTAAAAAATTATCTTTCCCGATTGCAGAGTCTTTTATTTGAATAATATCCCCGTTGGGATTTATGATTACCATCCCTGGTAATTTTTCGACACCTAAGGCAATAGATAATAAAGGACCGTTACCTTGCTCTATATTTACTTTATAATTCACAAAATTATTATTCATAAATTCAGCTACTTTTATGTTTTGAAAAACATCTTTTTCCATGTTTCGACAAGGGATACACCAATAAGCGTGAAAATCAATAAATATCGGTTGATTTCTTTGTTGAGCAATTTGTTGAATTGATTTAAATGAGGAGGATTTAATAAATCTTATTTTATCACTATCTGTATTTGCTTTTACGTTAAGGTTGAGGAGAATTACAAAAGCAAAAATTAAAATTTTAAAACATTTGGTCATGGTTAGATACTTTTAATTGTTTCCTTCCAAAAGTTCAGAAATCATGCCATAGGCATAAATAAACATTACTTAAAGTGACTAAAAAAACATAGAAAAAAAAGGACTACATTAAATGATTTCTTAATATTAAAGAAAATTTATATTTTTTCTTTTCACCTTCTTTACGGTCTTATTACAAATAATTTATATCCAAAGTGTTGGTAATTAATCGTATTGTTGATAAATAGCGTGACATAAAATAAATGCATTTTATAAAAATCTATTATAAAAAAAGGATCAGAAAAAAATTCTGATCCTTTTTATGAACAAAGACTAAATTGAATTAAAATAATTCTCCTTGATTTTTATCTAAATCAAAATCGATGGTATCACCAGGAGATACTTTTTTATTTTTTTCTTTAGCAATAGGTTTAATACTCGTCAATCTTTGTTCACTTAATTTATTTCCTAATGCCTTCCATCCTTTTACTCCAATAAAATCTTTTAATTCCATTTGGCCATCCATTTTTTGAGTACCAACCTTCATATTGTAAGTAATCCTTGGATCGGGATCAAGCGTTGCATATAATAACTTAGATTTAGAATGATCTGAAATATAAGAAAACTTTTGTCCTAAGGTTTGTGTTTCTACTTGAAACCTTTTAACCATAGTCCATCCTTTTGAACCTTCAAAATGAACAGCACTCACTACTGTTTTTTTATCAAGTTTCCCAATATCATATATATCCTTTATGTCAAATTTTTGATTTAGTTCAAAATTTGTCAACTCGTATGAACCATCTTTATGTAAAACAATAATGTAATCTCCTGTATCAAAATCTCCTAGGAATTTCCCTCGTTCATCGTGATTTAAACGACCGCTTACATTATCCATCCATACTTTAATGGCACCCAATGTAGATTTACCTGATTCCAATAAACTTACTTTACGAACAGGGTATTTTGTAAACACATTCCCTTGGGAACCTCTTCCTTTGATATCTAATTCACTAAAGTCAAATTCTAATTGTTTTTTTCTTGCTGTAGACGTTGGCGAAAGCTGTACAGATATTGTTTCAGCTTCACCATTTGGATTCGCAGAGAAATAATGAATTTTTGAACGAGGTGATCCCTTCGTTAAATCATATTCTTTGTCTCTAGTAATGGCTTTAACATTGAATCGTTTTACATAACTCTTGCCAGTTTTTCCATCTAGATACACTATATTATAAGTAGTTCTATCATCTCCTTTTTTCCAAACGGCAACATGTATTAAATTCTCCCCCATAAATGTCTTATTGGAAATTTTAGTTACGGAGAATTTTCCATTTTTTCGAAAAGCAATAACACTATCCATATCCGAACATTCGCCAATAAATTGCTCTTTCTTTAACCCCATACCTACAAAGCCATCTTTAAGGTTGGCATATAACTTTGCATTATTAGCGATGACACTTACTTTATTCACTTCATCAAAATCACTAATTTTAGTTTTACGTTCTCTTCCTTTACCATATTTTTCAAGCAACCGTTGGAACCATGCAATAGTGTATTCAACAAGATGAGCTAAATCATGCCTTACCTGTTTTAATTCTTCTTCAAGTTGTGCTATTTTTTCATCTGCTTTAAATACATTGTATTTAGAAATACGTTTAATCCGAATTTCAGTTAAACGAACAATATCTTCATCTGTAATATCTCTTACTAAACGTAATCTTTTATCTGTTTTCTTAGGATTCCCACTAGGAGTAACTACATATTTATCCAATCCTTTGTAAATCGCAGCAATAACTTCTTCCCAAGTTTCACATTCCTCAATATCTCGATAAATTCTTTTTTCAATAAAAATCTTTTCAAGGCTGGCAAAATGCCATTTTTCCATTAATTCACTTTCCTTAATTTCTAACTCTCTTTTTAAGAGTTCTTTTGTTTGATCTGTACAAACTCTTAGAATTTCATTGACATCTGTAAACAAAGGCTTCTCACCAACAATAACACAGGCATTAGGTGATATTGACTCCTCACAACGCGTAAAAGCGTATAAAGCATCTTCTGCTACCTGTGGCGAAATACCTGGTGCCAATTCAATAACTACTTCAACATCCTTAGCAGTATTGTCTATTACTTTCTTGATTTTGATTTTGCCTTTTTCATTGGCTTTTACTATGCTTTCAATCAAAGAGGTTGTAGTAACTCCAAAAGGTAATTCTCGAATGACTAATGTTGATTTATCAAGAGATTCAATTTTAGCTCGAACTCTAATTTTTCCTCCTCTTTTACCTCTTTTATAATCTCTAACATCTACTAAACCTCCTCCTTGAAAATCGGGTAATAATCTAAAAGGTTTATCTTCTAAATGCTGAATAGCGGCTTTGCATATTTCATTAAAATTATGAGGCATTATCTTCGTGGATAATCCTACTGCAATTCCTTCAACTCCTTGTGCTAGCAACAGAGGAAATTTTACAGGCAATGTTATGGGTTCGTTTTTACGACCATCATAACTTAATTGCCATTCTGTTGTTTGAGCATTAAAGAGTATATCTAAAGCAAATTTGGTGAGTCTTGCTTCAATATATCTTGGTGCTGCTGCACCATCACCTGTTCGATTATCTCCCCAGTTTCCTTGGCAATCTATTAAAAGGTTCTTTTGTCCTAATTTTACCAGAGCATCCCCAATTGCTGCATCTCCATGCGGATGATACTGCATCGTTTGCCCAATAATATTGGCTACTTTATGAAATCGTCCATCATCCATTTCCTTCATTGCATGAAGGATTCTTCTTTGAACAGGTTTTAATCCATCATTAATATGAGGAACAGCTCTTTCTAAAATTACATAAGAAGCATAATCTAAAAAATAATTTTCATACATCCCTGACAGCGTAATCACTCTATCATCTCCTGTACTTTCTGGAGTAACATTATTGTCGTTTTTTTGATCTGACATTTATTGAAACAAATATTTTAAATTCGACTCAAAATAAAACATTTTTTGTTTTAAACAAAAATAGAGAGCCAAAGTCTTTATTAAAATTGATTAGAGTTGTACAAAGATATTCCTTTTCATCTTTTATAAGCTTAACTTTGCACCTATGAAAGAAATTTCTTACGAAGAATTATTGAATTGGAAAGAAAATGGTAAAAACTTTTTTCTAATTGATGTTCGAGAGGATATCGAACATGAGATGTTCAATATTGGAGGAACACTTATTCCTTTAGGAGAAATCATGAAACGGAAAGATGAAATCGAAGACATTGATATTCCTGTTGTTATTTATTGTAAAAGAGGAATAAGAAGTCTTATTGCTATTCAGCGATTAAGCCCTTTTTTTAAATTGGCTAATTTTTACAATCTCAAGAATGGGATTTATGAACAAATGAAGTAAGTAAACCATGTACACATATTCTACAATACACCATTTAAACAATCGATTAAATAGATATAGAGCAGAAGGTAAAACTATTGGTTTTGTTCCTACAATGGGTGCTTTGCATCCAGGACATATCTCATTGATTAAAAAATCAAATGAAACATCTGATATTACCGTTTGCAGCATTTTTGTAAATCCTACACAGTTTAATGTAGCTGAAGATTTGGATAAATATCCAAGAACAGAAAAGAAGGATGCTCAAATGTTAAAAGATGCAGGATGTAATGTTTTATTTTTACCCAGTGTTGATGTTGTATACCCACCCGATAAAGATAATAGTTATGCTGTTGATTTTGGAGATCTAGAACGAGTAATGGAAGGAGAACATCGTCCTGGTCATTTTGCAGGTGTTGCCCAGGTTTTAAAACGGTTTTTAGAAATCGTAAAACCCGACGCCATGTATATGGGGCAAAAAGATTTTCAACAATTCACTATTGTAAGAGCTTTGCTCAAAAAATTAAAATCCAAAACCAAGTTGGTTATGGGCGAAACTATTCGGGAAGAAGATGGATTAGCCATGAGTTCGAGGAATATGAGACTTACAAAAAAAGATCGAGCTATTGCTCCATTAATCTCAAAAACCTTGTTTGATGCTAAAGCAAAGATTGGTAAAAAATCTATTGCTCAAATAAAAAAAGAAGCATTAAAACAATTAGATATTCCAGAGTTCAAAGTTGAATATTTTGAAATTGCTGATGGTATTACGCTGCAACCGATTTCAGATATCAGTAAAGTTAAAACTGCTGTTGCTTGTACTGTTGTTCACCTAGGAGGAATTCGATTGATCGATAATGTGATACTAAAATAAAAATTCATTTAAAAGATAGATAATCGAAAGCCCAAGTAAATTGCTTGGGCTTTTTTTTCGTTTCGATTGATTCTACTAGAAATTTCTGTAGATATATGTTAGGTATTTTTTATTTATTCGATTTATTTAAATAATTTTCAATTGCCATCGTCATAGATTTAAACTCTCCTGTTGGCGCATAAATATTCGTTGTTAAACCATGCTTTTCAACAGATTCCTTAGTAGAAGATCCCCAAATGGCTAGTCGAGTATCATTTTGTTTAAAACCAGGAAAATTTTCATAAAGAGAATCTATTCCTAATGGACTAAAAAATACTAATATATCGTAAGTAACATCACTTAAATCCGATAAATCACTTGGTACTGTTTTATGCATAACAGCTTCTTGCCAATCGAATTCATTTTCTGTAAGAAAATTAGATATTTTTTTAGCCCCTAAATTTGAACAAGGCAATAAGAATTTTTCTTTCTTATGCTTCATTAATCCAGGCTTCAAATCTTCGATTGTTCTTGTACCAACAGTTACTTTACGTTTTCGATAAACAATAAATTTCTGTAAATAATTAGCAATCGCTTCTGTCAAACAAAAATAGCGCGTTTCTGCAGACATAGAAACCCTCATTTCTTCATTTAATTTGAAGAAATGATCAATAGATGTCTTAGAATTGAATATTATTGCTGAAAAGTCACTCGGTTTAATCCTTGCCTTTCTGAACTCTTTTGGAGTAACAGCTTCTACTTGAATAAACTGCCTAAAATCAATCTTTAATCCCCACTTCTCTTCTAGATTAAAGTAAGGTGATCTTTCAGGTTTAGGCTGCGATATTAAGATTGATTTAACCTTATTGTACTTCTCAGCTGAATGATTTGATGGCATTCAGTAATATAATTTTGTTTAAAAGTTCAAACCCAGTATAAGTTTGATTGTTGTATATAACACAATTAAAGGTGCTATTTCGACGGTGCAAAGATAAGCAAAAAAACGGAATATATTAATAGTCAAAAATTTACCTCCAATTTGAAAACTTCTCAGGGCTCTTAAAAGCCACCAAAACCCAATTATAACATATGAAATTATGCTTACAATTCCGATAACTTTTGTTGTCGAAAAAGCCAAAAATATAATAAATGGCACCAAAGCTAAACCCAATAAATGATTGTATTGCGTCACCATAAATATGTATTGACTAAATTCATTCTTATTTGGAAAAATGCTTTTCAAGCCATGAAGTAACATTATTTTTGAAACAAGATAAGCAAAGGATAAAGTGATCGCCACAATGAGGGCTTTAATGAAATTATCTTGATTTACATTACTATTTATACACATAAGAAGGCCGTATAAAGCAAAAGAAACAATGCTTAATCCATAAAAAAAGACGTTATGAGGATGGAATCGACCTTGAGAATCTCTATGAGCTATATTCATTAAATTATTGGAGCGAGCAGATTGTATCATTACATTAATTTTATCTCTAAATAAGCTCACAATTAATGTAACTAAAATTAAAAAAGGTATAACTAAATATAAAAGGCTATTTTTATTAACAGATTTATCCCCTTCAAATCGTGTGACTTCAAAAGCATAGTTTGCTTTTTCTTTTAATGCTTCTTTCCTTTTTATTTCTAAAATATCTGCTGGCGGTACAACATCAAATGGATTATAAGCAGGAGCCGTTATTGCTATTTGTTCTTCTTTATCTAAACGGTGAATTAAATCAAAAGGATTCGCATTTTCTGCTTGGGCATTAATATCTAAAGAAGGTAGCAAAAAACAGATTACTAACCAGAGATATAGCGGTAAATTTAATAACCGTTTCAACGCTTCGTTCTTTTAATATTATTCAATTATATAGCGAATAGACAAACCAAATTCATTAAAACCTACTCCATGAACACCAAAATCTCTATTCACTGGACTATAATAAGGTTTGTAGTCAATTGTCAGATTGATTGGAAAATTAGAAATGGTATAATCTAAACCAATTATCAGTTCGAAATTAAAAATAAAGAGGTTTTTTCCACCTCCAATAGATAATCCACCACCACCAAAAACATTCAATCCTTCTGTGATGTATTTATGATATTCATACAATCCAGTCAGAGCTACACCCAGTTCTTTTGGATCTTTATAAGAAAAATTAACTCCAGCTATTCCTTCTATTACCGCATATCTACCAATAAAATGTTTGTATGTTACTCCTGTTGGATTCCCACCTCTTACTCCAATTGCATTAATATAATTATCCTGAGCATTACTTGTAGTAAAGCCCAAAAGAATCAGAGCAAAAACTAAAAACCATTTTTGTAACATTTACATTTTATTTTTTTGCAGTTTCTTCTTTATTTTCTGCAGTTTCTTCCTCAACTTTCTCTTCTGAAAAATCAAGTAAATCTCTCTCATTTAAGTAAGAATACCACTTAACTAATTTTTTTATATCGCTATAATATACTTGATCTTGATCATAATTTGGCAATATTTTCCCAAGATAATCGAAAGCCTCATTTGATGTAACTTTAGTACTAGGTACTGCTATTTCATCTGATTTTTCACGCATGGTTTTAAAAACATCTGATAAGGGTACTGTCGTATTATCATTGGTATAAATAGAAATAGATTCTAATGGTGTAAATTGATGTTTCCTCGAAGAAACAAATTTTCTTTTACCCGAATCAAAACTTTCTACAATTAAACCATTACTTCTATTTCCGATCATTTTGTGAACGCCTGACATTTCACTGATCACCACAAATTTCTTTAAACTCATAATTTCTAAAAATTCTTTTCTTTAAGACTAATATTCAAATTCCATTCTCTGGCAAGGATAATTAAAAAGACAATCTTCTTTAATCATTTTTGCCACCGAATCTGGGACCATTTTTTCCCATCCTTCTTCACCTGTTTGTAACATATGTAAAACCTCTTTGGAAAAAATATGCAATATATCAGGATTTATTTCTTTAATATCCTCTATCTGTCCTCTTTCTTCTAAATGTTTGTATAAAAATTTAATTCCTTCAGGAATTGGTAGGTTTTTAGATACCATTAATTCGGAACTTCCTTCTTGTAAAGCAGGATAAACATACAATTTAACTTCATGAGAAAACAATGCTCCAAATGCAGCTAAAAGTCTACCGTCAACATTTTGGTAGTATTTTTCATTGACCAAATTTAGCATTTCTCTTGCCCCAATAACTATTCCTACTTTTGTTACTTTATAATCGGATAAATAATTCATTAATTTATATCGTTCATTGCAATTAGATACAATAACCGTTTGACCCAAACTACACAATAAATCTGTACGATCTAGAAAATCTTTTTCATCAATTTCACCATCAGCTTTAAGATTTTCAATCGTAATTTCCGTCATTAAATTAGCCTTCTTTGGAATAACATCAGGCTCCATTTTAAATTGTTCAAAACTACGGTTGAGCATATCCAAATTCACATGGGTAACAGGTCTAAAACTGCCTCTCACTACAAGAACTTGGGCTTTATATAAGAATTCTGAACCATGAATATTTCTCTTATCCGAATTAAACATGGTTACATCACATAAACCATTCTTCACTAAATATAAACTCAATAAACGATGATCAATTTCTTTAAAAACGGGACCATCCATTCGAATCATATCGATCTTGACTCTTTCATCCAATTGATCCATTAACGAAACAATAAACGTTTCTGGATCATCATGATAATGATAACAAGCATATAATAAATTCACACCCAAGATACCTACAGCTTGCTGTTGAAGTGTATTATTTTTATCCTGCATTTTCACATGAAGGACAACTTCACTCGGTTCTGATTTTGGATGCAATTGAAAGCGAATGCCTACCCAACCACTTCCTTTTATTGTTCTGGAATAATTAATAGCAGAAACGGTATCTGCAAAAGCAAAAAGCTTTGCTTCAGGTCTCTCTTCTCTTAATCGATTAATTATTAAATCATATTCATGATCTAACATTTTATATAATCGAGATTCACATACATACCGTCCAGAAACTTCTGGCCCATATATATCATCTGATACGACTTTATCATATGCAGACATTGTTTTGGCGATTGTTCCTGCTGCTGCACCTACTTTGAAAAAAAATCTTGCTACTTCTTGACCTGCCCCTATTTCTGCGAAAGCACCATAAATTGAAGGATCTAAATTTATTTCTAATGCTTTTTGTTCTGGTTCTAAAACTTGTCTTGCCATTTTTTTAAGGCATTTTTTATATTAGAAAAAGTATGATACAAAGTTACACAATTTCTTTTTGCTATGTTTGCATGATTTTTCCTTTAAAAAAAATTTAAGTTTATGAAAAGGTTCTTCTTTTTTAAAGAGAGTTTAAAAAATATGAAAACATCTGCAACAGTCACTCGAAGTTCGAGATTCGTCTGTAAGCAGATCATACAATATGTAGATTTTGAAAATGCAGATGTTATTGTTGAATTGGGAGCGGGTGATGGAGTGATAACTCATCACTTATTAAAAGCAATGAAGCCAAATTCTAAACTTATCTCTTTTGAAATTTTAGAATCATTTTGTGAAAAATTAAATGAAATTGATGATGATCGCTTAATTGTTATCAATGATTCAGCAGAAAATATTGGTAGACATTTAAAAGAAAATGGATTTGAAGAAGCTTATGATGTTGTTTCAGCGATTCCTTTTGTTACTTTACCTAAAACTTTAGCTAAAAAAATATTATCTGAAGTAAAATTGTATTTAAGACCTGGAGGAAATTTTTCACAACTACATTATTCTACTTTAGCTAAAGGATTATATGAAGAAATCTTTGGCAAAGTAGAAACTCAGTTTGTTGCGCTGAATATCCCACCTGCATTTTTACATTTTTGCAAGGGGTAAATCTGTGACATTTAATAGAAAAACACACTTCCTTACACACATCGTAAAAAACTGAAAAACAACCAATTAAAACTAAATCATATCATTAGGCTACCAAATTTTTATTATTTTTCTGCCACCAAAACCATATTATAGTATTTTAGGTATTATATAATACTTTTCTGATCGTAATAAGGAATATCTCAAAATAAAAGATCGATATTATAAATTAATAGTAAAAAATCACACATAAAAATACTAATAATCAATCAATTAAAAATCATAGAGTTTTCCGAAAATTTTATTTTTTAAATTTACCTTGTCTCAGTATTGCTTTTTATCACTATAATTTGTAAATTTGTGACACAGTAGAGAGGTATGAATTCAATTCATATGATCTATTCTTAATGAAGGGTCTCTCAATACACAAAATACTACTCAATCCTTTTCCTAATCGGGAAAGGATTTTTTTATTAAAAAAGGAGCAACACTAACAAAATAGTATTGCTCCTTTTTAAATGATTTTTCATATCGAAATCAATTAAAAACAATATTGATTTTCTTCTATTAATTTCTTAGCGATAAGCCTTCTTAAGTTTTTCACATTCTGTGGCGGATAATTTGAGAATCTTTTCACACCTTTCAACATAACGTTTAAAAGATCACCATCTGCAAAGGAAACTAAAGCATCCGTAGCTGATTTTTGAATTAATGAAGTGATATCATGAATATATGTTTTTAATATCGCTTCATATACTTCTAATGAATGGCTTGCATCTAAATTCTTTATTTTTTGAACTCTTAATAAAGTAGATTCTGCATTAAAACAATGTATCATCATATCAGAAATATTCATTCATATTTCTTGTTCATTTTTTAAATTTAATTTTCTATCCATTTGTTCTTTTACAGCAGAACCTGCTACCATTAAAATCATTTTCTTGAAATCAGAAATTGCCTTTTGTTCAGGAGCATACTTTCCTTCCATTGTTTCCATGCTGGGCATAGAAGACAATTCTTTTTGAACAGCCCAAGCTGGTCCAACAATATCCAATTGACCTTTCATTGCCTTTTTTAATAACATACTCACAGAAAGTATTCTATTGATCTCGTTAGTTCCTTCGTATATTCTATTAATTCGTGCATCTCTATACGCCCCAGCAACAGCATACTCTTCGGAAAAGCCATAACCTCCATGAACTTGAACGGCCTCATCTACACAATAATCTGCTGCTTCAGATCCATAAACTTTTAAGATCGCACATTCAACAGCATACTCTTCTGCTGCTTCCAATAAAGCATCTGAATAAGACATACCAGTAGCGAGTAAACTATCTTTCTTGTCCTTGATCATATCGGACACTCTGTACACTGATGATTCTAGAGTAAAGGTTTTTATAGTTTGTTCCGCTAATTTATATTGAATCGCACCAAAATTAGAAATGGGCTGTTTGAATTGTTTTCTTTCATTGGCATACTTAACACTTATATCTGTAGCTTTCTTGCAGCCACCAATTGTTAAAGCACCTAGTTTAAATCGACCTACATTTAAAACATTGAAGGCAATTAAATGTCCTTTTCCAATTTCTCCTAATACATTTTCAATAGGAACGTGTACATTTTCAAAGAAAACTTGACGAGTAGAAGAGCCTTTAATTCCCATTTTGTCTTCTTCCGCTCCAAGGCTAATTCCTTCACTATCAGCATCTACAACGAAGCCTGTAAATTTATCACCATCTACTTGAGCAAAAACGATAAAAACATCTGCGAATCCTGCATTGGAAATCCACATTTTTTGCCCATTTAAAATATAAGATTTGCCATCTTCTGATAAATCTGCTTTAGTTTTAGCTGCTAGGGCATCTGAACCTGAACTGGGTTCTGTTAGACAATAAGCAGCATATTTTGTACCTCCAGCAAGTTCTGGTAAATATTTCTGTTTGATTTCTTCTGAACCATAATAAAGAATTGGTAACATGCCTATACCCGTATGTGCTGCAAAAGAAGTTGACCAGCCTCCATATGTTCCCCCTACATATTCACAGATCATGGTAACTGTGTTTGTGTCTAGTAGCATCCCTCCATATTCATCTGGTATGTGGCAACCCAAAAAACCAAGTTCTCCAGCTTCTTTTAAAATTTTAGGTTGGTTTTCAATTTTCTTACTCGTATCACCCATTTTATTTACAAAATCGATAATCGTTTGCTTGATCATTTGTTGTTCTTCATCCCATTGTTCTGGAATAAATATATCTTCAGGTGAAGAATCTTTAATGATAAATTCACCTCCTTTTAGTACATTATTTACAACGGTATTTGACATTTTTAATGGCATCTTTTATTACTCTAGCGAATTTTCGCTAAACAAATATACTCTCTTTCAAATTAGTATGAAAGTTTTTGAAAATAAAAAACGCCCGCCCCACAAAAAGCGAGACGGACGCATCAAAACAAAACGAAAAACCAACTTTAAACAAGATAAATTCTTGAATTATATCACCCTGCCTTTAAACGGACAGGTATTTCTTTTACTTTTCCTTTTCTAAGGATAGTCAAATTCACAATATCACCAGGTCTTTTCCTTCCTACTAACTCTTGTAGTTCTGGACCTGTTTTAACTATTTTATTATCTACTTTCGTAATTACATCATCAGGCAGTAAACCTGCAAATTGTCCTGCAGTACCATCAATTACTCCTACAATTACAACCCCTTGATTAATATCTAAGTTAAGCTCTCTTGCTTGATCACTGTCTAAATCTTCTATATCAATACCGATTAAACCTCTTTGCGTTTTACCATATTTAATTAAATCATTTACAACTTTAATAGCAATATTTGTTGGTATCGCAAATGAATAACCAGCAAATGATCCCGTTTGTGTTGCTATCGCTGAATTAATTCCTAAGAGTCTTCCTTCAGCATCAACCAATGCACCTCCTGAATTCCCAGGATTAACAGCAGCATCTGTTTGTATAAATGATTCTATAGATTTTTTACCTCTCAGAATATTGATATCTCTTGCTTTAGCACTAATTATACCTACAGTTACTGTAGATGTCAAGTCAAAAGGATTACCAACAGCTAAGACCCACTCACCTACTTCTGCAGCATCAGAATCTGCAATTTTAAGTGTGGGCAAATCATCCGCTTCAATTTTAAGAACGGCAAGATCTGTCGTTTCATCTTTTCCAACTACTTTGGCTTGGAAGGTTCTATTATCATATAAAGTAACTTCTACAATATCTGCAAAGTCAACCACATGATTATTGGTAATTATATATCCATCATCTGAATAAATCACTCCAGAACCTGTCCCTTTTTGAGGACCTCCCCCAAAACCTCCAAATAGGTCTTCGAATGGATTTCCACTTCTTTTCTTACTACGTCCAGCTAATTCATCTGACTCAGAAGCTGTTATATGAACAACAACAGGCATTGCCTTTTTTGCAGCACTTTTAAAATCAAAAGGCACAGCGCTTCCCCCTGTTTTTACGTTGATGTTATTAACAGGTTGCGTATAATTTTCTTTGGCTTCTTCGGTTTGTGAAGTCATAAATTGTAAACCAGCTAAAGTGATTAAGCCGCCAATTATTCCTGCAAAAACTAATGAAACTAATCTTTTCAATGGTGTTGGTTTAAATTTTAAAAAATGGTTTTAAAGCGGTATTTTATTTTGAGTTATAACGCCCTTACATCTCTTATTGTTTCTGGGCTTAACTTATTTTAACGGTACATTAACAGCAAATGAATCTGAAAAAGCAAAACCAACACATTAAACAATGTTACACTATAAGCCAATTCACCGTAGGTTAATTGATTTATATCTAATGAAAAAAATTATTCGCTATAAGAATCATAACATTGAATTACATCTAAAATTGTAATGTTATGGGAAATACATCAACAACTTATTTAAATAATAACTGGAACATGAATACCTTTGCGTTGAATTATAAAAGTTATTTGAGCGTGCATACTAATACTGTGGAGGAACAAGAAAAACTTATTCAGGAATTAATTATCCCTGAAAGTAATTTGGAGCGCGCCATAGTTTCAGACATAGAATATCGTAAAGGCTTATTTTGGGGAACACCTCGGTATGGACATCCAGAAGGAAAAATTATTTTCCATATTAGGGAAGTATTAGATAATATTGATCGTATTCCTAATTTATCTGCTTCGGACAGATCAACACTTCGGCTAATTTGTATTTTACACGATACTTTTAAATATAAAGAATATGATGCTCGCTTGATTCATGGTCGTATTCCTGAGAGTCACCATTCTTATTTTGCTTCTAATTTTTCAAAAAAATATACTTCTAATCCATCGCTACATCAATTGATATTATTACATGATGAAGCTTATTATTGCTGGCAACTGCATAAACAACACCAATTTGTAGAATGCCAAATTCGTTTAGATAAATTATTATCTCTTCTTGGAGATGATTTGCAATTATTCTATTTGTTTTTCAAATGCGATACTAAAACAGGTGATAAAAACCAAGAGCCATTATTGTGGTTTGAAAAAAGTATTTCAGGGATACAGTTTAGCCCTTTTTAACCCATTACTTATCAATATTTTAATTCATTTCATAGTTTAAATCTTAAACTCTTGTAGGTCATAGATTTTTTAAAAAGATAACCGTATCTTTGCAGCCGATTTATAAATCTTAGTTTATTAAATACTAAAACTTTTGATAATGCAAACTGCATCCGATTTGAAATACAAAGTGAAAGACATCTCCTTAGCAGATTGGGGACGTAAAGAAATGGAATTAGCCGAAGCTGAAATGCCTGGATTAATGTCTCTTCGTGAAAGATATGGAGACACTAAACCATTAGCAGGAGCTAGAATAGCTGGTTGTTTACACATGACCATCCAAACTGCTGTTTTAATAGAAACACTTACGGCCTTAGGTGCTGAGGTAACTTGGTCTTCTTGCAATATATTCTCAACACAAGATCATGCTGCTGCTGCAATTGCTGCTGCTGGCATTCCTGTTTATGCTTGGAAAGGGATGAATGAAGAGGAGTTTGATTGGTGTATTGAGCAAACGTTATTTGCTTTTGAAGGAGGTAAAGCCTTAAACATGATCTTAGATGATGGTGGTGATTTAACGAATATGGTTTTAGATCGTTTTCCAGAATTAACTAAGGATATCAAAGGAATTAGTGAAGAAACAACTACTGGTGTTCATAGACTATATGAGCGTGTAAAAAATGGTACACTTCCTATTCCAGCTATTAATATCAATGACTCGGTAACAAAGTCAAAATTTGATAATAAATACGGTTGTAAAGAATCTTGTGTAGATGCGATTCGTAGAGCAACAGATGTTATGATGGCAGGTAAAGTTGCCGTTGTAGCTGGTTATGGTGATGTTGGTAAAGGTTCTGCTGCTTCTTTAAAGGGTGCAGGATGTAGAGTAATTGTTACTGAAATCGATCCAATTTGTGCTTTACAAGCTGCAATGGATGGTTTCGCTGTTAAGAAAATGGAGAATGCTATTAAAGATGCAAACATTATTGTTACTGCTACTGGCAATAAGGACATCTTAACGGAGAAGCATTTCAGAGCTATGAAAGATAAAACTATCGTTTGTAACATTGGTCACTTCGATAATGAAATCGATATGGCTTGGTTAAATGGTAAATATGGTTCTACTAAGGTTGAAATTAAGCCTCAAGTAGATAAGTATACTATTGATGGTTCTGATGTATTAATTTTAGCTGAAGGCCGTTTAGTGAACTTAGGTTGTGCTACAGGTCATCCATCATTTGTAATGTCTAATTCTTTTACCAATCAGACATTAGCTCAAATGGAACTTTGGAATAATACTTCAAATTATAAAAATGATGTTTACATGTTGCCTAAACATTTAGATGAAGAGGTTGCTCGTTTACACTTAGCTAAAATTGGTGTTGAATTAGAAGAGTTATCTTCTGATCAAGCCAGCTATATTGGAGTTGAAGTTAAAGGACCTTACAAACCAGAATATTACAGATATTAATCTGAAAGATTCGATATAATTAAAGCCGCTTCAATATATGTGTTGAAGCGGCTTTTTTTATTCTCATTCATTCTAAAAATAAGAAATATAAAAGGCAGTGTAAAACCACTGCCTTTTCATTTTATTCTATTGAAAATTTCTAGCTAATATCTTCTTTTTTATCCTCGTCTAGCTTACTGTCTTCTTTAATATCTTCAATGATATTATTCTCTTTTGCTTTTTTAGCATCAGAAGGTCTTAATCCAATTAGTTTAACAACATCAGATTTTAACAGTACTTCTTTTTCTAATAACTTTTCAGCTAAAGCAACAACTTCTTTGCGTTTATCTTTCAACAATTGCTTTGCCCTTTCATATTGATCATCAATCATTTTACGAACCTCATCATCAATCAGACTGGCTGTCTCATCAGAATAAGGTTTAGCAAATTGGTTTTGATTTTGCATATCATGGAAAGATACATTACCTACTTTTTCATTCATACCATAAACAGCTACCATACCGTATGCCATTTTGGTAACTTGATCTAAGTCATTCTGAGCTCCCGTTGATATTTTACCAAAGAAAACAGATTCAGCTGCACGACCTCCTAAAGTCATACACATTCTATCTTGCAATTGCTCTGTAGTAGTCAAATATTGTTCTTTTGGCAAATATTGAGCATAGCCTAAGGTTCCAATTCCTCTAGGAACGATCGTTACTTTAACCAAAGGAGAAGCATGCTCTAAAAACCAACCACAAATTGCATGACCTGCTTCATGATAAGCAATTACTTTCTTTTCATCTGGTAAGATGACTTTACTCTTCTTTTCTAAACCACCAATAACCCTATCTAATGCATAATTGAAATCATCCATTTGAACTGAGCTCTTATTTCTTCTAGCAGCCACCAAAGCTGCTTCATTACAAACATTGGCGATATCTGCTCCAGCAAAGCCAGGTGTCATTTCTGCTAATGCTTCTGGCTTTACATCTTCTTTATCAATTTTGATATTTCTAAGGTGTACTTTAAAAATAGCCTCTCTTCCTTTTAAGTCAGGACGACCGATACCAATCTGACGATCAAAACGACCTGGACGCATTAAAGCACTATCTAAAACATCAGACCGGTTGGTAGCCCCCATCAAAATAACTCCTTTGTCTGTACCAAAACCGTCCATCTCAACGAGTAATTGATTTAAGGTGTTTTCTCTTTCATCATTTCCAGAAAAATTAGAACGACCTCTTGATCGACCAATCGCATCAATTTCATCAATAAAAATGATACAAGGCGCTTTTTCTCTTGCTGTTTTAAATAAATCTCGTACTCTAGAAGCACCTACACCTACAAACATTTCTACAAAATCAGATCCTGACAAGGAAAAGAAAGGTACTTCAGCTTCACCTGCAACTGCTTTTGCTAATAGGGTTTTACCTGTTCCTGGAGGGCCAACTAAAAGAACTCCTTTAGGTATTTTACCACCGAGAGCGATATATTTATCTTTATTCTTTAAGAAGTCAACGACTTCCATTACTTCTTCTTTCGCTTCATCTAAACCAGCTACATCTGCAAAAGTTACATCTACCTTAGATCCACTTTGTAAGGTTGCTTTTGATTTACCAATGTTAAAGATTTGAGAGCCTGGACCACTTCCTCCAGTGCTTACCCGCTTCATTATATAAATCCAAAGCAAAATTATTAATGCGAAAGGCAAGATCCATCCCAGCAGAGAACCTAACCAATTATGCCTCGGATCATGTTCTAATTTAAACATTTTATTTTCAGGCAATTCATTTCTTAAATCTTTTATATCATCCATAAAAGATTCAATTGGCCCAGTTTTAAATGTATAATGCGGCGAAAGTCCTAATCTATTTTTAGCAGCGTCTTTAAAAGCATCTGGTTTATTTTCCAGACTTTCCTTTTTCAGATAAACTTCAACAAATGATTGATTGTCGATAATTAAAATATTATCAACATCACCTGATCTAGCTATTTCTTTGAAACGGTCAAATGAAATCTTACTATTGGTGGTATCACTCATTAAGTAAAAGTTGAGCAACAATAAAACAATAGCAATAACTGCGTATATCCAATATGGATTGATATTACCAAAAGGGTTTTTTGGTATATTATTCCCGTTATTTTTGTCTTCTGTATCCATCGAGTTTTTTATCTAAACAATTTTTTCTCTTAAGTTATACCATAGTAACGATTGAAAAGTTCATATGGTTATCTTTAAACACAAAGAATTTTAATCTAAATTATCATATTCGGTAATGATTGCATCACTCCATAATTGTTCTAATTGATAAAATTCTCGAGCTTCTGGGTAAAATACATGCACTACTGTATTGAAGTAATCTACTAATACCCATCTTGATTCTCCAGCTCCTTCAAAGTTGTTTGGTAAATTATCTGCTTCTCTTTTTAAACGACCATATACATTATCTGCAATAGATTTGACTTGTACCGTTGATTCACCTTCGCAAATAATAAAAAAATCTGTAGGTGCATCTTCCAAATGCCTCAAATCTAATTTTAGGATGTTTTTTCCCTTAATATCTTGTATGCTATCTATTATTAATGCATTCAATTCATCAATACTAAATGTTTCTTGTTCAACTTTTTTATCTATACTCAATTGATATTCTGTATTTAATTTAATTAAGTTTGTTCTATTTCTACAATGGTTTATCATTGTTCATTTTGAAATCAACACTAAAAATAAGTATTTCCATCAATGGATGCTCGATATAACACATTATTTATAGGGAAAGTTCTTAAAGAGTACGATATTTTGGATTCTACGAACAGTGAAGCGGAAAGATTACTCAAAAAAAACAAGTTAGCTGAAGGTACTATTGTGTATACCGAACAGCAAACTTTGGGTCGAGGTCAAATGGGGAATGCTTGGGAAAGTGATCGATATAAAAATCTAACTTTTAGTTTAATTCTTTATCCGAAAATAATTTTACCCAAAGAACAGTTTATACTCAACCAAGTCGTTTCCTTAGGAATTAAAGATGCTTTATTAGAAATCGGGTTAAATCATGTTTCTATAAAATGGCCAAATGATATTTTAATTGCGGGTAAAAAAATTGCGGGTGTATTAATTCAAAACTCTATTTCAGGTAAAAATATTTCTCATAGCATCATTGGTATTGGACTTAATGTAAATCAAAATGAATTTCCTGAAGGCATAGGAAATCCCACCTCGATTGTTTTAGAACAAGAATATTTTGAATTAAAAAAATTGCTACAAATTCTATGCTCTTGTATAGAAAAAAAATACCTCATGCTTCTTGCTAATAAGCAAGGTGTAATACATCAAGAATATCTTGATTTTTTATTTCAAAAAGATGTTTTGTGTTCTTATCAGAATACAAACGGAGAAGAATTCAAGGGAATAATTAAAGGAGTGAAAAAGACAGGCGAACTATTAATGGAATACCAAGAAAAAATTCATACTTTTTATTTTAAAGAAATTTCTTTTTTATGAAATTAATGACTGAAATAGAATTTAATTCTCCTTTTAAAATAGAATATACTGATCAATTGTTTTCTATTGGTTCTTGCTTTGCAGAAAATATAGGTCAAAAATTTTTTAACGGAAAATTCAAGACGAGTATTAATCCATTTGGAATATTATTTAATCCCATTTCAATTTGTGAAGGTATTAATCGATTAATTCAAAACAATTCTTTTCTTGAAGAAGAATTATTTTCTCACAATGATATATGGCAAAGTTGGATGCATCATAGTTGTTTTTCTCACCCTGACAAAGATTTTTGCTTACATCAAATAAATCATTCTTTTTCTTCTGCTTCTCTATTTCTCAAAGCGTCTAATTATTTAATTATTACATTGGGGACTTCATTTGTTTATCAAGAAAAAAAAACGAATCAATATGTAGCAAATTGCCATAAAGTTCAACAAAATTCTTTTCAAAAAATCAGAATAACTCAAGCAGAAATTTTTCAACGATTCTCTAACACTATTCAACGATTACAATCTTTTAATTCTGAATTGAAAATCATTTTCACTGTAAGCCCCGTACGTCATATAAAAGATGGATTATTAGAAAATAAAAGAAGTAAATCTATTTTATTATTAGCAACAGAGCAATTATGTGATGCTTTTGACCATGTATATTATTTCCCTTCTTATGAAATACAAATGGATGAATTAAGGGACTATCGCTTTTACAATTCTGATTTAATTCATCCAAACGAAAGTGCTATTGAATATATTTGGGAAAAATTTAGAGCTGTTTTTTTTTCAGAAAAAACGAATCGAAATTATAAAGACGTTTTAAAAATTGCTCAAGGATTTCAACATAAGATATTACATAAAGGGAGTAAATCTCATCAATCTTTTTTAGAACGTCAAATAGAAAAATCTAAAAACATAATGAAACATTTACCTGTAGATTTTAATAAAGAGATTCATCACTTTGAAGAAAAATTAAAGTCGTTCTAATAATTCTTTAGCTTTTTCACTATAAAAAGATGAAGCATTTTTTTGTATTTTTTCTAAAATCATTTTCGCTTCTATTTCGTTTTTCATCTTAACATGAGCCAAAGCTAAAAACCATTGGGCAGCATCTTTATATTCTGAATCTTGACCCGCTACAATAGATAAATAAGGAATTGCTTTTTTAGTATTTTTTTCTTGTAAATGCGAAACTCCTAAATAAAAAGAACTTTGAATATCTTCTTTATTTTCTTTTTGGAATGTTTCAAAATAAACTATTGCATTTTTGTAATCTTCTTCTAAATAATAAGTCGTAGCTTTTTGTAATGTAGCATTTGTATTTTGATTTGAAGTTCCATCTCTGAGCGCAAACATTTTAGGATCTTCATAGGTTTCAAATTCTTCTGCAAAAGTACGTTCGGATTTATTTTCATTCCAATACAAGAACAAGGCAGATACTGACACTACCCCTATTAAAACAGCAGCAATTTTATTGATGAATGGAGAAATTTTACGAACAGAGCTTGTTGTAGAATCTATTTTTCTATCCTTCAAAAAGTCATCAAAACTTGGTACTCCATTTATACTTTTTGCACCAGCTTGTTCAAAGCCATCCAATGCATCTGAATTTAAAGGAGAAGCATTCGCAATTTCTTCAACTTCTTGTTTTTGCTGATCCGTTAGTTCATCATTCAAATAAGATTTTATATCTTTTTTTGATAAATTATTTCTATTCCCAAATATGTTTTTAAGATTCCACATAAGGTTATACTCTTGATTTTAAGTCCAATAAAATTGTTTTCAGATTCCTTTTTCCATTTTGAATATGGCTCTTGACTTTTACCAAGGGTAGATTCAATTTATCAGCAATTTGTTTGTACGATTGTTTTTCTAAATAAAACGCTTTAATACATTCTTTTTGAGCTGTACTTAATTGATTAACCGCTTCTTGTACTGTTTCTTCTTTACTTTTAGATCCTTCTTTATTATATAGAGTCAATATTACTTCATTTTCCATATAAAAATCATGATTATTTTCTAAAAAATTTTCATCGAGAGCGGAAGTTGGATTTTTTTTCGTTTTCCTCAAAAAGGAAATACATTCATTTTTTGCAACACTATATATCCAAAAATTAAAAGATCTAATTTCTTTTTGTTTCGGAATTTTATGAATTAAATCTTCAAAAATATTCATCGTTATATCTCTACACTCTTCTTTATTTTTGATATATTTTAAACAAACACCATAAACCAAGTGATTATATCTTTGATATAATTCACCAAAAAAAGCCATATCTTTTGTAGAAGAAAATTGTTGAATTAGTTCTTCATCTGATAAAGCGGCCATATTATTTTTCTTAGAAAAAAAAGGCATTTAAGGGATTGTAATCCTATTTAATTATTTATCCTGAGAACAAGATAATAAAATATTAAGCCTAAAAGTAATGATCGTTATTCCCCTACTCTAGTTTTTGCTAATATTAATTCAACTCCTTGCATGATATCTCTCTTTTTCTTCCCAGGAGCATAAACAAAACCATCTAAAAATATTAATTCATTATCAATCGCATCATGAATAACGTAAGAAACAAAAGGTCCTCCCATCATGTCTCCAATATCATTCATTTCCCAAATGCCTTTCATTTGTACAGAGAATTTTTCATCAATGGGTTTATTTTCTAAATAAAGTGATAAATCAATATCATTGACTCTCATATAAGAACCATCTACTTGACCAGATTCCACATACCATTTACCAATTGAATCTCTTAAACTTTTAATATTTTCTGGTTTTAACTGATCTGTATTCTTATAAGGAATTTTATGAACTAAGATATTATTGTGCGTATTCTTATCAAATTTTCGCATCCATAAGAAATTCTTTTCTTTATCATGATGTGCCAAAATATAATCACCAGGAATCTGCATATTGATGTCAAAAGATTCTCGAATTAACTTCATAAGGCTTGTACTTCTACCACTAATAAATGTTCTTGCGTCAAGCATTCCATTATCACTCTTATGAACTAAATTCGCAATAGAAGCACTTCTATCTCTAATCTTTTCGATTAATCCTTTTTCTCCTAATGAATAAATAAATAGAACTTTCTGATTATTTGACCATCTGTTTTCAGATATTTTGACTTCTGCTTTTTCTTCTAATTCTTTTAATTTCAAAACATTTTCATCTCCCAAAGCACTTTTAATAAAAGATGCTGTGGGTGAATTTGAATTATCTATATCTCCTAAAAATATCATAGATCTAAATCTTCTTCTATGATTATCTTCATCAATATCATTCATCGTAAAATGTTGAAGATCAAAAAGGGGTTCAGGTTGAGGTAACACAGGGTAGGCTGCAGCTAAATAATATCGCAAGGTATCTCCTACAGGTCCGTCCCATACTTTTTGATCTGCTACAATTGCAATTCTATTTAATGAGCCAAAAGATTGTGGCGCAGGTTGTAAAGCTGAGGTATTACAACCTGTTATAAAGGCATAGCCTAATATCAAGAAAAATAATAGTATTAATTGATTCGATTTATATTTCATATCTATTTTCAATTCTATAATCTCAATTTAAGGAAATGGTACTAAATACTATCATCTAGCTTTTTTCAACTTAGCCCCAACTACTTTATTGATGCGAAGATCGTATTTTTTGTTGTTTTTCACTTAAAAATAAATAGTCTGACTTTCTATTTTGAAAATCAGACTATTTATTTTTTTTCTTTTAATAGATATTATTGAGACAAAGTCATTTAAAGCCTCCTTATCATCAAAACTTTACCCGATTTGACTTGACCAATTGATTTAATATGATTGTCTTCTAAGATATCTTCAATATTAATCCCTTCAAATTTATCTGCTATATCGCTAATAGATTCACCTCTTCTTATGGAATAATAAATAAAATCATCCATGCCAGATTGTGCCCCATTATTATTTCCTTGAGATGGTCTTTTATTTTTTAATTTTGTTTTCCCTTTATAAATAGGTTTTACTGATTTGGCTTTGATCCGTTCTAATTGACTCAAAGCAACAAAGTGTTTAGGTTTTTTGTGAAAAGCAACTCTTTCAAAAAAGATTAATCTTTGTCCAGGCATTAACCTATTCGTTTTAAGTTGATTCCAAGCTCTAATATTTTCAGGTTTACAACTAAACATTTTAGCTACCATCACAATATCATCACCAGATCTAACAACATATTCTGTTTGAACTGTTTTATAAACTAATCCTGGTAATTCTTTTTCATTAGATACATGTAAGTTTACTGATTGAGCATCTGGTGCCATATTATTACTCACATATTGATTACTATCTTTATATGGAAGAATTAAAAAATTCCCTTCGATATTCCCTGGAATAAAACCTCTTTTATAGGATGGATTTAATTTCTGTATGACTTCAATTGTTGTTCCTGATTGACTAGAAATTTCATCAAATGTAATTCGTTCGTATACTTTAGATGTTTCTGTTACTTGAAGTTCATATTGTGGATATATGGGTTGTAAACCATGATATTGATAATAATTAGCAATATAAGAGGCAGCAATATAGCCAGGTACATAACTTCTTGTTTCTTTCGGTAAATATTTTTGAACTGTCCAGAAATTTTTACTTTTCCCTCTTTTTATTGCTTTATTCACTCTTCCTGGTCCAGCATTATATGCAGCTAATGCTAATGCCCAATCGCCATATCTTTTATATAGATCTTTTAAAAATTTTGCTGCAGCTTCTGAAGATTTATGTGGATCTTGTCTTTCATCAACAACATCATTAATTTCTAGACCATAAGCCCTGCCCGTTGCAGGCATAAATTGCCATAAGCCGACTGCTCCAGCTTTAGATACTGCTTTAGGATTTAAAGCTGATTCTAAAATGGGTAAATATTTTAGATCTGAAGGAAGATTATATTTTTTTAAGTATTCTTCAAATATTGGAAAATACATCGAAGTTCTCCCTAACCATGTTTCTGTTGAGTTGGGTCTTCTAATGGTATACGTCTTAATAAAAGAACGAACTCCATTCGTTAGCTTAGGTCTAACTGTACCGCTTTGCATTTCAGAAAGTCGTTCTTTGATTTCAGCATCATTATATGCTGGTTTAGATTTTGGCAAAGCATCATAAGGCCCAAAGGAGTTACTTACGGGGGTGTAACTCGTTTGTACATAAGTATTATTTTGAGCCATTAATATATTACAAGTCAAAATAATAGTTACCCATGCTGTGAAGGTAAAAATGGTTTTTTGCATCTCCTTGGTTCGTTCAACTATATTCAAATATACAAAAAATGTGCTTTTTCACTAAGCTTTTGGGAAGCCAGCATTGACATAATCAATGATTAACAGGTACTTATTCATCTAAAAAAAGATGATATCAAAATTAATCATCAAATATTATGCCTTAAGTCACAATTCATTGTACGTTAGGGTTCTACTACTCCTTTAATAAATAAAGAAATTTCACTCGGGTCAGTATTTGTTAGAATTTTAACAAGTTTTGTCTGTTTTCCTACCTTAGTTTTGGTATCAAATGTAACATGTAGCTCTCCAGACTCACCAGGTAAGACAGGTTCAGAAGACCAATCTGGAGTCGTGCATCCGCAGGGAGTAGTTACATCATAAAATACTAAAGGATTTCTTCCAGTATTTGTAAAACGGTATGTGAATTTTAAGACATCACCATCTTTTGCTTTTTCAAAATCCATCGTTCTCGTTTTAAATTTGACGATTGTTTTTGGAATATTGTCTTTAAGCATTTTTTCTTTTGGTGTTTTTTGTGTTCCCGTTAAATATCTAGAGTATTCCATGATTTTAGAAACGGATTCATCTGTTGGAATATTATTATCCGCCTTGTAAATTCTTTCTTGTTTTTCTTCGTCTGATTCTGTTGCCTTAGTTTTTAAATATTCTGCAAAACTTAAAAGCTCTTTTTTCTCATTTTCTGAAAGAGTCGACAATATTGTTTCTATTTTTTTAGAAAGACTTTCTTCTTGTGAATAGCCAAAATTAAAGGTTAATAAAAGAAGAAATAAAAGGATGATACTATATTTTATCTTTTGCATAAAGCTAGATTCGATTTATAAAAGAACGAAACTAAAACGATTGCGTTCTAAATTTAGTTTTCAAGTGTTAAAACATTAGAAAACTCTATTATATCTAAAATTAAATGTCAAAGGTGGGCTCATTTTTAAAGGCCTTACTGCGTATTCTCTATTTAAAGCATTATTTAGCATAAGATCTACTTTATTTTTTTCTTTGAATTTATAAGATGCTCTAATATCCAAAACCCAATCTCCTCTAATATTTTTTTGCCTAAAATCTGATAGCCCTTCAACTATTCCTACAACCAGTTCATTATTAATCAAAATAAGCGTTTCCACAACTTCTCCTTCTCCTTTAAATAGATTATCAACATCATACATGAATCCATTGTAATTTAGTGCTGCTCCAAAAGTAAAATCTTTGACATCGACCTCTGCATCAAATCTTGCCGTATGTAGCGCTCTGAAATTTAGTAAATTCCCTGCTTCTGGATCAGAAGGAGAAAGTGCTAAACCTTTAAATACATTTTTAATGTAAATTCCTATTTTATCTTGTGAAGGATCTTCAGATAAATCTCCAGGATATGAATAGGTGTAACCTCCCCAAAATCGTGTAGGAATATTACCAATTTTTCCTTCACCAAAAGCAGATAATTCAAAACCAGCTATTCTAGCTCTACTTACATTTTTAGTTTTAAATCCTATGTATCGAATATAATCTAACAATGTAGTATCACCAGTAATGCTATCTGGTCTATGAATTCCAAATTCAAATTCTGTCAGATCATCATAATCCATCCAAAATGTAGTAAAGTCAATAAATCCTTTCCATTTCTTTTTTCCAAAAGCTCTTTTATATCCTATCTCAACACTATAGCCTTTCTCCGTTTTTAAATCAGGATTAGGATAAACATTCAAGCCTTCTGTAATTTCATCATCTATGTATTTTTCAGCTAAACTTGGTATTCTATAGCCCTGTCCATACGACGCTCTTACAAAATCTCTTTTTGTTACAGCATAATTTGCACCACCTCGCAATACAGGTATTGTTCTAGCATTTTCATTAGGAAATTTAAAATTCTCTATTCTTGTGCCTAGTGTAAGATTTAATTTTTCATTAAAGAAAGTTTTATCCGCTTGGAGGTAGAATGAAGACACATTTATTCTTTGAGTATCATAAATCGTAACGGTATCAGTTGGTGATTCAATTACTTCGCTCGAAAAGAGATTACTTTTTGCAAAAACATGTTGATAAGAAATACCTGTTGTCAATGCTAAACCGATGTCTTCAAATTTCTTTTGGAATTGATATTCTCCACTATACAACGCTGTAGGGGATTTTCCTGTACTTACATATTTCGCTATTGTAAAATATCTTAGTTTTAGAGAATGCTTATTCCCTACTCCATCAAAAGCAGTTAAATAAGGATCTATTGTGATCGTATAATAATTAAATGAAGAAGGGTCTCCTAGGTGTTCGTATGCTTTTTCGTAGGCATTATCCCAAATAAAAAAATCAGCTTTATTGTGGTACATTAGATTTCCATTCAATCCAATAGAAATTTTTTCATTCTTAGGTAGACGATATTTTGTATTAAAATTAAAACGGTAACGTTGTTCGTCTGCATCTTTTAAGAAGCTACGATCATAGTGTAAATTAGCACCTAAGACTAATTCAAAATTATCTGATAATTTTTCTCGATGGGCAAAATATATTCCAGAGAAAAAAGGACGTGCTCCTACGCTATCTCTACTCTCCCTATACCATTGTCTATTATATCGAATAATACTATCAGGATCAGTAGGAGAAACTTTTTCTTTACCAGAAATATGATAGAGCCCCGTGTAATATGTCAGTTTTGTATAAGGTTCTGACGTTGGATAGGCTGTTCTTACATTAATCACACCATTTAAACCACCTGAACCATATAAAACAGATGCGGCTCCTTTAATGATTTCGATTTGAGAAGCATTTTCTATGGGTATAAAATTCCATTTCACATCACTTAATTCAGCAGATAATAAGGGCTGTTCATCTACTACAACAGCTACTCTACTTCCTGCCCCATATGCGAAACCACCACCACTTCTAATATTGGCTTGACCATCTACTACTTGTACTCCAGGTACTCTTTCAATTACTTGAGCTAAGTCTGTATTGGCATTTCTTTCTATAAATTCGGGACGAATTACTGCCATAGAAACAGGCTCAGTTGTAAAATCTCTTTCATATCGACTGCCTGTTACCGTTGTAATTTGTAAAAGCTCTGATTCTTCTTCTAATCTTATATCTAAAATTATTTCATTTATACCATCAGCTATGACTGTTTCCTTTACTTCTGCATAACCTAAGTAACTAAAGGTGATGACATGGGTTCCTTTTTCAAGAGACAACAAATATTCACCATCCAACTCTGAACTTGTTCCATTATTATCCCCTGCACTAATACTTACCCCAATTAAGCCTTCATTAGTCAATTCATCAATGACTTTACCCTTTAATATAGATTGAGAAAAACCTATAAATGGTAACAATATCATTGCTACGATTAAAATACCTCTCATTTGCCTTTATTGATTACACAAAACGAATGTGTAAGATTGATTTTTACAAAATAGTAACGTCTATAAAGTTTAAATTTTCAGGGTAATCTGTTGTAAAATGTAAACCTCTACTTTCTCTTCTCATTGAAGCAGATTTTGTCACTAAATATCCAATAGAAATTAAATTTCTTAATTCACATAACTGTGGTGAAATAGT
This sequence comes from Saprospiraceae bacterium, assembly GCA_020627985.1. Classification (GTDB taxonomy): domain Bacteria; phylum Bacteroidota; class Bacteroidia; order Chitinophagales; family Saprospiraceae; genus JAHDCE01. Next base: position 19,380 of record JAHDFV010000001.1, on the reverse strand, counting down.
TGTTGAACGATATAAATCTTCTGTTTCATCAAACAATAATTTTAGCCGATCTAAAGCTCTTTTGATTCTTACATTTGATCGAACAATACCTACATAACTGCTCATGATTTCTTTAAGTTCTTTCATACTTTGCGTAATCAAGACCATTTCTTTGGGTTGCATTGTACCTGTAGCATCCCAATCAGGTATCTCATGTTTTATATCAAAATTTTCAACTTCATTTAAAATATCTTCATGAATTCGATGTGCATAAACCATTGCTTCTAATAATGAATTTGAAGCTAAACGGTTTGCACCATGAAGTCCAGTATATGTACATTCGCCACATGCATATAAACGGTTTATGGTTGTTCTACCCTTAGTATCAACTTTAATTCCACCGCACATATAATGACAAGCAGGTGTAACGGGTATATAATCCTTCATTGGATCAATTCCTAAAGAAATACATTTATCATAAATAGTTGGGAAGTGTGCGTAAAAGCCCTCTTTATCTAAATGAGTACAATCAAGGTATAGGTGTTCTGCACCACTTTTTTTCATTTCATTATCTATGGCTCTCGCAACAATATCTCTTGGTGCCAACGATTTACGAGGATCATATCTTTCCATGAATTCTTTTCCATCAATATCTCGTAAAATAGCACCATATCCTCTTACTGCTTCCGAAACTAAAAAATCTGGATTTTCTCCCGCAGGATTATATAGTGCTGTAGGATGAAATTGAACAAATTCCATACTTTCTACTCGACCATTTGCTCTGTATACCATTGCTATACCATCTCCTGTTGCTATAACTGGATTTGTTGTATTTCTATAAATTTGGCCCGCTCCGCCAGTAGCAACTACAGTAATTTTAGACAAAAAAGTTATGATATCTCCATCTTCTTTATTCAGAATATAAGCGCCATAACAATCTATATTGGGTGTAACTCTTGTAATATTAAAGCCTAAATTATGAGGAGTCAAAAGGTTAATGGCAAAATAGTGTTCATATAAATCAATATTATCTAAAGATTTTGCTTTTTCCATTAAAGCTCTTTGGATTTCCCATCCTGTTAAATCTTTATAATGAAGAATTCTGTATTCCGAATGACCTCCTTCCATTCCTAGATTGTAATCTTTGGTTTCTTTGCTTTTATCAAACCGGGTGCCCCAATCTATAATTTCACGAACTCTCGTTGGTCCTTCTTCTACAACAATTTTAACGACTTCTTCTGTACATAACCCATCTCCAGCATCTAATGTATCAGCTATGTGTTTACCAAAATCGTCTGCTTCATGATTCCATACCGCAGCAACACCACCTTGTGCATATTTTGTATTACTTTCTCCTTGTTCAACCTTAGTAACAATTGATATTTTTAGATCAGGTCTAGCTTCTGCTGTTTTAATAGCTAAAGTCAATCCAGCAATCCCAGATCCGAGTATTAATACATCTGTCGTCTTTTTCAATTCAATTCTTTTTTTGACAAAATAAATATCCTTTTTATCAAGGAAAAAATAAAAGCTAATCCTATTGTTTTAATAGCAAGTAGGTTTCTTTTCGTTTCAGTTTTCCATTAGGTGTTTCTAAAAATTGTCTAATATTAAATATTTTTCGGGGCATCTCATATTTAGTTAAAACATTTCCTAATTGTTGATAAATATTTTCTTGATCATTTTTTGTTAATTCGCCTTCTAAAATGAGAATCACTTCCTCACCTAAAGTATCATGTTTTCGGCTATAAATAAAATGGCGTTGTTGAATTAAACTTATAATTTTTTCTTCTATTTTTTCTGGATGAATCTTTAATCCTCCTGAATTAATTACATTGTCCCATCTTCCTAACCATTCAAATTTATTTGGAGAAATTAATCGAACTACATCATTTGTCACTACTTTATCTTCATTAACTCTAGGAGCATTTATAACTAAACAATTTCTATTATCTAAAGAGAATTCTACTTCTTTAAGCGCTTCATAATATTGATTAGAATCATTTATTTTATTTAATTTTTTAACTGCAATATGTGTAATGGTTTCGGTCATTCCATAAGTAGCAAAACATTGCGTTTCTACTTTTAATATTTTTTGCTGCAATTTACTTGAAATAGCTGCTCCACCAATAATTAATTTTCTAATTTGATGCATTTGAGCATCAATAATCTTATCTACTTGAAGCGGCACCATAGCTACAAAATCAAAGATTTCATTTATTTCTTTAAACGGATTCCCTTTAGGTGAGGTAATAAAAAGATCTAAGTCTAAAACCATTGCTCGAATGATCATCATTTTACCAGCAATAAAATTAGCAGGTAGACACAATAGTGCTTTATCTTTTGGTTTTAAATCAAAATAATCACCTGTTGCTAAAGCAGAATGAATCATTTTTTGTTTATCCATGTAAATGGATTTGGGTTTTCCTGTAGAGCCTGAAGTTTTTACAAAAATATGAGGGTTTGGATTTAACCAATCATTCAGGAATAATCCAATGTTTTTCAGCCATTCTTCAGAAGAAGGAATTGCTTCATTCTCCACCCATTCTAACAAGTTTTCTTTATTGTAAAAAACACCTTTAATCCTTATGGAATTATATTCAGAAAACGGTTTATTCATTCTCTTTTAAATCCCATAATTTTTGATAAATCTTGTCTGCAACTATAGCTTCATGGACAGCATCTGCTACCATATATCTTATAGAATGACCTTGTTTCATTTGTTTTCGAATATAGCTAGCGGAAATGCTTAAAAGAGGTGCATCAAATAAATCAACATTCGGGTGATTTTGTAAATCCCCTAAATCATAATCTGGACGTTTATAGACCAATATCCTATGATGTTTTAATATTAATTCATAATTTTTCCATTTATGAAGCGTCCCTAGATTATCTCCTCCCATAATCAATGAAAATTCTTTGTCTGGATATTTCTCTTTTAAGTATGTTAAGGTATCTATCGTGTAAGATGGCTTGGGTAGATTAAATTCTATATTAGATGCATCTAATTTCGGATTATCTCCAATAGCTAATTTAACCAAATGTAGTCGATCATAATCATTGGCAAGTGTACTTTTCTTTTTATGAGGATTTTGAGGGCTCACTACCATCCAAACTCTATCAATATTTGCCCTTTCTGCCATAAATTCAGCAATAATCATATGCCCGATATGTACAGGATTAAAAGAACCAAAAAACAAGCCTATTCTATTCACTTTTCTTTATATTAATTTGATAATTTTTTATTCAAAAACTTGTCCAAATCTTCTTCCTTTTTTTTGTCTTTTTGATCAAACAATTCAAGATCAACCATGATATCAGCTACTTTCCATTGCCCCCTTTCTTTTATAAGCGTAAAAATCTCTTTTTCCCCTTTATTACAACAGTATTTACACTGCACTAATTGGTCGTCAACTTTATCACAATTCATTTTTTTAATAGTAATGGATGGTTTGGGATTCGTTTCTTTAACACCTTTATAAAACGATTCCATTTCAGAAACATACTTTAAAGTGTTTCCTGTACTTATAGATTTCAAACTTGTAAAATCATCTTTGTCCCAACTATTTAACCATTGAGTCGTTATTTCTTTGGGTTCTCGTTTTCCTTCTTTTTGTTCTGTATCAGATTGGCAGGACAAAAAAAATAGTAAGGTAATTACATAAAGATATCTTACTTTCATCCATTATTTGTTTACAAGATTCTATTTCGAATAGTTTTATTAGGAACTCTAAGTTAAGCTAAATGAATATCAAATATTCAAATTTAATATGAACATACAAATATTCCATAAAGGAAAATCGTACAAAGCAGATTTATCGCAACCTATAGATATTTCAATTCCTTTACGGACAGGTGAAAAAAACGTGAATTGCTTTTATGCTCCTTTTATGGAAGTTTCTCCTGTTATTTCAGATGATTTTATTGGTTCTACTGAAAAAGGAGGCTCTCTAAACTTTATGAATGTTTCTTTAAATCCACATGGTAATGGAACGCATACTGAATGTGTTGGTCATATTGCTAAAGAAAAATATACGATCAACCAATGTTTAACAAAATTTTGGTTTCTCTGTTCTGTAATTACAATTGAGCCTGAAACTCGTGAAAATGATAAAGTGATAACATTAGAACAAATTAAAAAAGCATATTCATCTACAGAATATCAAAACGATGCTATTGCTATTCGTACTTCACCGAATCATACCTCTAAAAAAGATCATCATTATTCGGGAACGAATCCAACTTATGTTGAAGCAGAAGCCATTCGTTATTTAATTCAAGAAGGGATTCAACATTTATTAATTGATTTACCATCTGTAGATCGTGAGGAAGATGGAGGTGCATTAGCGGCACACAAATCCTTTTGGGAATACCCAAATAACACGAAATCTGAACGAACAATAACTGAATTAATTTTTATTCCAGATCGAGTTAAAGACGGAAACTACCTTCTAAATATTCAAATTGCCTCTTTTGAAATAGACGTTAGCCCTAGTAAACCCGTTTTATATGAAATATTTTAGCAAAGATGCTGTTATAGCATCCATATGTTTGGGTTATATATTGAAGTTTATATAATTTCGCGTTAAATTTTAACCCTTTAGCTATCAGTTTAAATTACAAACCATGCAAATAAGATTATTATTCACTATTCTTCTTTTTGTTTTTTCAATTTCAATTGGACAATCTCAAACCGATCCTGTTCTATTTAATGTAGATGATACAGAAGTCAGAGCTTCCGAATTTAATTATATTTATTCTAAAACTAATGGCGATAAAGCTGATTATTCAAAAGCATCTGTTGAAGAATATTTAGACTTATATATAAAATTTAAGCTAAAAGTCCAGAAAGCTAAAGAAATGAAAATTGATACGATCCCTGCTCTTAATAGAGAATTAGATGGATATCGTAAACAACTTTCTGATTCATATTTAATTGATAAAGAAGTAAAAGAAAGATTATTGCGAGAAGGATATGAACGCCTTAAAGAAGATGTTAACATTAGTCACATCATGATTAGTATTAAAGGACGTAAAACACCAAAAGATACATTGGTAGCTTATAAGAACATTATGGCTGTTCAAAAGCAATTAAATAATGGAGGGGATTTCGCCCAATTGGTCTTAAATAATTCTGAAGACACTTACTCTAATAAAAATGGCGGTAAAATTGGTTGGATGGCTGCTTTGCTTCCTTCAGGTTTTTATGAAATGGAATCTGCTGCTTATAATACTCCTATTGGAAAATATTCTAAGCCCGTTAAAACAACAATGGGCTATCATATCATTAAAGTCAATGAAAGAAGACCTGCTAAAGGAACTGTTGAAGTTGCTCACATATTAATTCGCCCCAACAACCCTAAAGAAGAAGAGAAAGATCCAAAAGCCATTATTGATAATGTTTATAAATTATTAGAAGATGGAGGTGATTTTGACAAACTGGCTCGTGAATATTCTAATGATAAACAAAGTGCAGCGAAAGGTGGTTATCTAGGATTTTTTGGAATTGGTGTAAATGAACCTGCTTTTGAAGATGCTGCTTTTTCCCTGCAAAAAGATGGAGACTATTCTAGTCCAATACAAACGACTACTGGATGGCATATTATTAAAAGAGTAAGTAAGCCAGCTTTAGGCAAATACGAAGAAGAGAAGAATAGACTTCAAGTAAAAATAGAGCAAGATTCTCGGTTTATGGAAGCGAGAACGGCTATGGTTAAAAAAATAAAATCGGAAAGTAATTATAAAATTAACAAGCCTGTTTATGATGAGTTTGTTCGCTCTTTGAATAAAGAATTTTTAACAACAAAATGGAGAGCACCAAAGAAAAGCAATAAAACGTTGTTTTCTTTTGGCGAAGATACCAACCATTCTTTAGGCGATTTCACAGATATGCTTTTAAGAACGGCCAGAAAAAGAAGTAACTTTGGAAGAACAAACGATATTTCAACTGTTGTAAATATTATGCTAGAGGATTATTCTAATGAAAAAGCATTGGAATATGAAAAATCTCAACTTTCTAAAAAGTATCCTGATTTTAGATCATTAATGAGAGAATACGAAGAAGGTATCCTTTTATTTGAAGTCACTAAAATGTTAGTATGGGATAAAGCTTCAAAAGATACTATTGGTTTAACTCAATTTTTTGCTGAAAATTCTGATAATTATTTATGGAATGATCGAGCTGATGCTAGCGTTTATACGCTTAAATCTACGAGTGAAAAGATTTTAGCGAAAGCTAGAAAATTAGCACAAAAGAAATCATCAAATGATGTCTTAAAGAAAATCAATAAGAGTGGAAATCTTTTGACTGTTGTTAAGAAAACTATAGAAAAAGGAAAGAATAACTATCCTGGATTAAAAGAAGCTACTTGGAAGAAAGGATTATTGTCTGATACAGATATTAATGCAGATAATACTGTTACTTTTGTGAAATT
>JAHDFV010000001.1:0-12957 GCA_020627985.1 Saprospiraceae bacterium | reverse complement strand
AGAATCTATTCTTCCCAAGGAAAAGAAACAATTAAAAGATGCAAGGGGATATGTCATTGCTGATTATCAGGATGAATTAGAAAAAAATTGGATCGAGCAATTGCGCTCTGAATATAAAGTATCTATTAATCAGGATGTATTAAGCAACCTTGTGAAGTAATTTTTTACTACTATTGTATAGATGGCAAAAAACCAATTCATATTTTTCATGATTACTAGTATCATTTTTCTAGTTAGTGCTTGCATGCCGCCAGAAGATGAACAAAATGGAGAAGATTTATTATTGGCAAAAGTGTACAATAAACCGCTTTATCTTTCGCAATTGGATGGAATGATTCCTAGGAATGCAACTCCATCTGATAGTTCGCTAATTGTAAATGCATATGTAGAGCGTTGGTTACGGGAAAACATCATGTTATATGAAGCGGAAAGAAATGTGCCGAAAGATTTAAATATTGATAAATTGGTACGTGATTATAGAGCGACTTTAATTCTTCATAATTACGAAAAAATGATTGCTGAATCATCTTTAGATTCTATCATATCGGATGAAGAAGTGATGAATTATTATACTGAATATAAATCTCATTTTCAACTGGAGACAAGTATTATGCGTTGTAAATTCATCAAATTATCTAAAGATGCGCCTAAAAAAGAGAAGGCCATCAAAATGTGGAAAGAAGAAAAAGAAGATGACAAAAAAAAATTGGCTAAATATTGTGAGGAAAATGCCGTCGTTTACCAATTAGAAGATAGTATTTGGATTAATAAAGAAGATTTAAAAGTTGAATTCCCTAAAGATGTTCTTTCGTCAATGAAAGAAGGCAAGGAATTCAAACAATCAAAAGATGGATTTGATTATTACGTAAGGGTAATGGAAGTTCAATCTAAAAATAGTGATCCACCGATGAGTTATATTCGGAATCATGCTATTAAATTTATTCTGCATAATCGAAAATTAGATTTAGTAGAAAAAAGTCGTGAGGATTTATATAAAAAAGCCGAGCGAAAAGGACATATAAAATATTATAATTAATGAGACTAGTAACACTCATCATTGGATTTGTAGGCTTGATTCTTACTTCAGGTTTTACACAAGGGGAAGTACTGGATAAAATCATTGCCATTGTAGGCAGTGAAATTTTATTAAAATCAGAATTAGACGAAAATATTGCTTTAGCTCGAAGTCAAAGTGGTGTTTTACCTGAAGATGCAGACTGTCTAATCCTCAATCAATTATTAAGTCAAAAGTTATTGATTAATCAGGCAAGATTGGATAGTATTCAAGTCTTAGATGAAGAAGTTGAAGGGCAAATGAATGCTCGTTTCGAGCAAATCTTAGTTATGATGAATAATGATCCGCAACAATTTTCAGATTATTATGGAATGAGTATCACAGAAGCACGAGAAAAATTTCGTGTAGATATGAAGGATCAATTGTTAGCGCAAAGAATGCAACAAACTGTCATAGCAGATGTAAAAATTACACCAGCAGAAGTGATTTCTTTTTTCAATGAAATCCCTACAGATAGTTTACCTTATTTTAATTCTGAAGTAGAGATTGGAGAAATAGTTTATTATCCTGAGCCTAATGATGTAGAACTAAAGAAAGCGAAAGACGAAGCTTTTGAATTGCGAAATATGATTGTAGAACAAGGAGCTAATTTTTCTGAGTTAGCAAAATCTCATTCAGATGATCCTGGTTCTGGTCGTTTAGGCGGTGACTTAGGCTGGCAAAAGAGAGGTCAATTTGTTCCTGAATTCGAAGCAGTTGCTTACACCTTAGAAAAAGGAGAAATTTCTGAAGTAGTAAAGACAGAATTTGGTTTCCATATTATTCAATTATTGGAACGTTTAGGAAATAGAATTCATACGCGCCATATTTTAATTCAACCTGCTATTACACAACAAGACATGGCAGATGCTCGCACAAAACTTGAGGAAGTAAGGGAACTTATCATGACAGATTCTTTAAGCTTTTCTAAGGCCGTTAAAAAATATTCTTCCGATAAAACCCAAAGTTATTTTAATGATGGATTAATGATCAATCCCAATTCTGGCTCTTCATTTTTTGAAACCAGTGAATTGGATGTAGATGTTTATTTTGCTATTGATACGATGAAATTAAACGATGTTAGTTCTCCTATCGAACAAATTTCGGATCGAAGAGAAGCTGCCTTTAAATTATTAAAATTGGTTTCTATTACAGAGCCGCATGTTGCTAGTATTCAAAATGATTATTCCAAGATTAAGAATGCTGCCATTGAAGAAAAGAAAGGTAGAGCTACAGTAAAATGGGTAGAAGAAACAATTTCTAACACGTACATCAAATTGGATGATGATTACTTGAATTGTGAAGCTTTAGCCCCTTGGTTTAAAAGTAAACAAGAAATAAATCCTTAAAATGGTTTACAACTTTATTTTAAAAAATCCTGTTCTTATCTTAGAGAACAGGATTTTTTTATTGAAGCGATTTTAAATACTTTATGAAAAAAAAATACAGCAAAAAAGAAAGCTTTATACATGACTTAAATGGTCTTGCTGTACCGATTGATATTTATTATGAAAATCGGAGAAATGTACGTTGTTCTATAGGAAAGAAAGCCGCTATTCTACGCTTACCTCGTTTATTACTACCTACAGAAAAACAAAAACATTGGAAATGGTTTGAATCTTTTTTGAAAAAAAATGAGCAATATTTAATTGATCATTTTAAAAAAAAGGATTATCAAAGTGGTTCAATTATTTCTACTTTAGAAAAAGAATATGTGCTTTCGATTGATGAAACAGATAATAAATCTCATTCTGGAAAATTAAAAAATGGGATTATTCATTTAAGAATTAATAAAGCAGATCCTCAACATAAGGATGCTATTAAAACCATTCTTTCAAGAATAATTGCAGCGGATCATCAATCACATATTGAACGAAAAGTAAAAGAGTTGAATCATATTTATTTTAGAGTACCCATTGGAAAAGTAAATTTAAAATACACAACTTCACGCTGGGGGAGTTGCTCCTCAAAAGGAAACATCAACCTTTCTACTCGACTATTATTTGCTCCCGAAGATGTGATCGATTATGTTATTATTCATGAGCTCGCTCATCGAAAAGAAATGAACCATTCTTCTCGTTTTTGGAAGTTAGTTGAAGATGCCATGCCTAATTATAAGGAAAAAGAAAAATGGCTCAAAGAACATGGTAAAACTTGCGATTTCTAACTTAGAAGTGATTTATAAGATGCGATTTAAAAATCACATCTAGATCATTCTTTCGATAATTTCTTTCGCAGTATATATTACGCCATTCTTGATCTTTCGATAATTTCTTTCGCAAAAATTCCATTGGCTAATGTACCAAATTGTAAATAATTTTCCTTCAACCGAGTTTCACAATAAGCATCTGCTACTAGAGAATTTTCATTTAAAATTAATTGGCAAGCTTGAAATCCTTTAGCTAGTTTTTCTGCAAGAATTCTAGCAGAAAAAGGATTTTCTAACATTTTAGGAATTTCAATTTTTAAATGGCGTACATAATCATCAAAAGATGAATTTTTGCCTTTTGCTTTATCCAATTCGTTAAAATACACCGCTAGTATTTCAGGTGATTTATCCAGGGCTCTTAAGATGTCTAAACATTGGACATTTCCACTACCTTCCCAAATAGAATTCACAGGTACTTCTCTATAAATTCTTGGTAAAATCGTTTGCTCAACATATCCATTTCCCCCTAAACACTCCATAGCTTCACCAGCTAATTGGGTTGCTCTTTTGCAGATCCAGTACTTACCAATAGGCAACAGTAAACGCAATAATAAATTTTCTTCTGCTGTTGAATGATCCAAACTATAAGATGCCCGAGTTGTCATAGCCAATGCTCCTTCGAATTCCAAGCATAAATCGGCAACTACATTTTGCATTAAGGGCTGATCGATCAATAATCTCCCCATTACTTTCCGTCTACTAATGTGATGAATGACTTCCGAAACAGCTCTTCTCATTAAGGCTGTTGAGCCGATCATGCAATCATATCGAGTTAAGCCGACCATTTCTATAATTGTAGGCACTCCTCTTCCCTCTTCTCCTAATATTTGAGCAAAGGCTCCCCGATATTCTATTTCGGCGCTAGCATTGGATTTATTCCCCAATTTATCTTTAATTCTTTGAATATAAAAAGCGTTTTTAGATCCATCTGGTTTCCACCTAGGAACCAAAAAACAAGTTAAGCCTTTCTCTGTTTGAGCTAGGGTTAGAAAAGCATCGCACATGGGTGCAGAGCAAAACCATTTATGTCCTGTTAATTCATAAACATCATTTCCTACGTGTTTTGCTAAAGTTGTATTGGCTCTAACATCTGTTCCCCCTTGTTTTTCTGTCATAGCCATGCCAATAGTTGCTCCCGTTTTATTAGAGGAAACTCGATTGGAATGATCGTAAGCATTACTTACAATTCTAGGCAACCATTCTTCCGCCACATTCTTATTTTTTTGAAGTGCAGGAACACAAGCAAAAGTCATAGATAAAGGACAACCTGTTCCTGCTTCAATTTGAGAATGCATATAAAAGAGCCCCATTCGAATTAAATGAGCATTCTCTTTATTTTTATGAATCCAAGGATAGGCATGAATTTTATGTTGAATGGCAAGACGCATTAAATCATGATATGCTGGATGGAATTCTATTTCATCTATCCTTTGCCCAAATCGATTATGTGAATGAAATTTAGGTGTATTTTCATTGGCTTGAAATCCTTTATTAATCCATTCTGGTTTAGACAATATCTCTCCCAATTGAACCAATGAAGTACTATCTAATTCAACATTTCTTCTTTTAAAAATTTCTCGTAGTGGTTGATCTGATGAAAATAAGTTAATGGATTCAAAAGGCTTTGCCTGATTGAACACCTCATGTGTTTCTGAAGAAGGATAACTATTAGATACCATTTTTGTATGTTTAGGCATTAAAGTTATTTATTTTTCATAGACATTCTTAGCCTTAAACCGTCATAAAATGAAAAAATTATTCTTTCTCATCTTCTTAATTCAGTTTTGTATTCTTAATGTCATTTGCCAAGAAGATGAACCAACACAGACCATTAAAGGCTTTGTTATAGATCGAGACTCTAGACAACCTTTAATTGGTGCTACAGTATACGTTTCGAATTTAGAGCCCAATATGGGTACTACAACTGAGGTAGATGGCAGTTTTAGAATTGAAAATGTTCCTATTGGTCGAAGAGATATTTTTTGTGAATATATTGGTTATCAAGATTACTTTGCTGAGGGTATTATTTTAAATTCTGCTAAAGAATTAGAATTAAATATAGAGCTGATTGAACGTGTTTTAGTCGCTACAGATTCTGTGGCAACCGTTTATGGTAATTCGCAAAAAACGAACCGTCCATTAAATGATATGAACCTGATTAGTTCTCGTTCTTTTTCTGTTGAAGAAGCACAAAAATATCCTGGGAGTATTGCGGATCCTTCTAGAATGGCTTTGGGCTTTGCAGGAGTTCAAATGGGCCAAGATAATAACAACGATATCGTCGTTCGAAGTAATTCATCCGTAGGTGTTTCTTGGAGAATAGAAGGTGTTGAAATTGTTAATCCAAATCATTTTGCACGAAGAGGAGGTTCTGGCGGAGGTATTTCTGCTTTTTCTGGATCTGTCTTAAGTAATTCTGATTTTTCTACTGGAGCTTTTGCTCCTGAATACGGAAATGCTTTTGCAGGTGTGTTTGATATGAAATTTAGAAAAGGAAATAGAGATAAAAGAGAATATACGATTAAAGCAGGTTTATTGGGTTTAGATTTCTCAACGGAAGGTCCGATTAAAAAAGGAAAGAGTTCCTATTTATTTAATTATAGATATTCAACTTTAGGAATATTAAATGCATTTGGATTACATGTCGTAGATGCTCGAACTACAAATAATTTCCAAGATTTATCTTTTAATTTTTATTTCCCTTCAAAAGACAATACGGCTATTTTTCAAGTTTGGGGAATCGGTGGATTAAGTACAGAAATAAAAGAACCAGAAAAAGAAATTGAATGGTCTTTATTTGATCATCAAACGCGATATGATTTTATTTCTAACATGGGTACGATCGGAATTTCTGGATCAAAAATTTTAAATAAAAATTCTTACATAAAATCTACTCTTTCTGTTTCTGCCAATAAAATAGAATGGGAAAGAGATTCTGTTGATCAGAATTTAATAGCTAGCCCCATTGAAGAAGAACATTATATTAATGGACGATATGATTTAACTACTTTTTACAATAAAAAATTTAATTCTAAATTAAATATTAAAACAGGAATTTCTATTAAAAATATATTCTTCAATTTATCACGTTCTTATCATTCTTTCTCTCAGAATAATTTTATTCAAGATATTAACGCAAAAGGAAATACTTGGCAATTTAATTCTTATTTTCAAACAAGATATAGACCTACAGAAAAGCTAACGATTACTGGAGGATTGCATGCTTTATATTTTACATTAAACAATTCATATTCTATTGAACCTCGCCTTGGAATAAAATATAATTTCATGCCTCAATCTTCCTTGACTTTTGCTTATGGTATGCATAGTCAAATTGTTCCCATTGGAACTTATTTTATTCATCAAACTGATTTATTTGGTAATATAAATACGAATAATAAAAATTTAGATTTATTAAAAGCACAACATCTCGTTTTAGGTTTTGATCAATCTTTTAAAAAGAATATTCATTTAAATATTGAAATATATTATCAGCATTTATATGATGTTCCCATTATTAATAATGGATCAAGTTCTTTTTGGATGTTGAATATTTTAGAAGGTTATGGTAAACAATTTGATAGCGCCAGTTTACAAAGTAAAGGGACAGGAAAAAATTTAGGAATGGATATTACATTTGAAAAATATTTAAGTAATAATTTATTTTTCTTGATTTCTGGATCTCTTTTTTCTTCTACTTATAAAATAAAAAATGTCGGCACTTTTAATACTCGATATGATGGTCGATTTTCTTCTAGTTTTATGATGGGAAAAGAATTTAATTTAAAGAAAAATAACGCACTTACTTTTAGTTTTAGGAATTTTTATAATGGTGGTTTACGATACACTCCAGGCGATCCAATTGCTTCGGCAGAAATTAGAGATTTAGTAGAAGATGATTCTCGTGCTTTTGAAGAAAAAATGAAAAACTATTGGAGAATTGATATTCAAATTGCTTATCGAAAAGATAAACCAAACTATGCCTGGTCATTAATTTTGGACACTCAAAATATGATTAATTATAATAACCAAAGAGAAGTAATTTATGATTATAATTTAAATGATTTTATTTTTAAACAGCAATCAGGATTTGTTCCAGTTGTTAGTTTTCAGGTAGATTTTTAAATAAAAAGAGGTCATTCATTAATGACCTCTTTTTATTTAAAAATTAAACTAATGTTTTTATTTTCTTTGATTTGCTCTTTCAATTTGAGCCGTTGCTAACTTCATTAAGCGAGCTTTAAAAATTCCTGGAAAATGTCTTTTCAACCAATATCCCATTCTTGAATCTTTGGGTAAAACAATTTCAAAATGTCCTTTTCCTGCTTTGGTCAGCATTTCTAAAACAGCATCTTCTGGTAATAATTTTGTTTTATCTAATAATTTTCTTCCCGCTCTAATGGCATCAGAAGAACCTCTAGCATTACTCATGATTTCTGTTTTAATAAAGGTTGGCATTACTACAGAAGTTTGAATACCTAGAGGAGATAATTCATAATTCAATGATTCTGACAAAGAAATAACAGCAGCTTTAGTTACATTATAAGGGCTCATTCTAGGAGGATTGGCATAACCCGCTGCGCTTGCAATATTAATGATATGCCCCGATTTTTGTTTCATAAACGTTGGTACGAAAAAATGACAACCATGTATCACTCCCATTTGATTAATACCAATCATCCAATCCCAATTCTCTAAACTATATTCATGAAAAGATGCACCGTCTCCTACACCAGCGTTATTCACTAAAACATCAATACCACCTGTTTGTTCTACAAAATTTTGAGCTACCGTTCTATATTCTTCTCTATTGGCAACATCTAATTTAAATAGAATCGGTGTTCCACCTAAAGCTTTAATTTCAACTGCTGTTTGCTCTAATCGTTCCATAGAAATATCAGACATTCCAATTGTCCAACCATCTTTGGCAAAATGAGTACAAAAGGCTTTACCTAAACCCATCGCAGCACCAGTTACAAATACTCTTTTTTCTTTAAATTTTCTAGAAAGTTCTAACATAAGAATTTCAATTATTGTATATCATCTAAGAGATCTTCTTGAGATATTTTTCTATTCGTTTTACGTTTACGCAATAAAGAACCGAATAAAAAAAGGATTATAAAAGGAATAATTAAATCTACGAATAAATAAAAAATATTAAAGTCATACATTTTATCTGGACAAGGATGACACATTCCACTAAATGCAACATAAAATCGAAAAGGAAACCCATAAGAATCATCTCCATCAATAGGTCTCTGGATTGAGCTCGTAGAGAAGGTTATTATTGCGAAAGAGAGAATAGATAAAATAGAATATAAAAAGAATCTTTTCATAGCAAGTTATTATCTTCCGTGAAACTCCATATTAGGTAAAGGTGCTTCGTTTTTCAAATATTTATCAAACCAATCGATAACATCTTTATCATATTCTGTTCTAAATTCACTAATCCCGTGATCTCCTCCTTCAAATATTTTTAATCGGTAAGGTATTCGATGTTTTTCAAACTCAAGCGCAAGACGCAAAGAATTAGTAGATTTTACTCTCCAATCTGCATTACCATGTAACATAAGAATAGGAACATCTTTTGGGAATTGATCAACCCAAAAAATGGCAGAACGCTTTTTTAATTCTTCCTCTTTATTTTCATAATAATTTGGAATAAGTTCTGCATAAACATTTTTTTCCATATTGGGGCGGTCAATAATCGTAAGATCAGATCTTGCTCCGCCAACACAAGCAACGTCTATTTTCTCTGATTGTTTTAAGGCTAAATAGGTCATCATTCCTCCTCTACTCCATCCAAACATCCCTATTTTTTCTGCATTAGCCTTTTTTATTTCTGCTAATAAATCGATAAGGTTTAAAACATCGTTGACATCTTTCCCTCCAAATTCTTCTTCACCTTCACTGTATTTATTACCTCGATAATTACTAGCAATAACTACATATCCTTGGCTAGCAATTTTACCCATCCTAGATAAAGCTGTTGCTATTGTATTATTACCAAAATCTCTATTCCCTCCTCTATTATAAATAATACAGGGGTATTTTCCGTCTTTCTTTGGCTGGACTAATAATCCTGTAACTTTTAAACCATCACTAGAGTAAGTGATTTGACTTACATCAATACTGTCTATATAAGAAAATCGTTTTTTGTACGTGGTTTGTTCTTGAGTTGTATCTACAAAATATTTGTAGCTCGGATATTTCGAAAAATCTGTAACTGAATCAATAGATATAAATGACGAAGTTGTAGATTGAGACTGACAGGAAAAGAATATAATTCCTATTCCTAATAAGGAGAATAAGTACTTCATAATTATGTTTTTAGTTAATAATTATTGTACTAGATTTTCTAATTTTTGTTTCAAATCTAATATATCTGAACTCTTTTCTGGTCCTTCAGAAAAATTACCGTTTTTATCAATAATATAAAATTGGGGGATGGCTCTCACATTGTATTTTTTTGCCATTTCTGATTCCGTACCTTCAGGTAGATAAACATGGACTCCTCCTATGTTATTTTTTTCAATGGTTGATTTCCATACCTCTTCTTTTCGATCAAAGGATACATTTAAAAAGACAATACCTTTTTCCTCTAGTTCTTTTTGGTACACCCTTAATCGTTCCATTTTTTTCATACACGGTTTACACCAAGAAGCCCAAAAATTTAATAAAACAGGTTGACCAGCAAAAGTATTTAAATTGATTGTTTCGCCTTTTAGATTGGTCAGTTCAAAACTTGGAGCAGGACTACCTGTATGATATTTCATTACTTTTTGATAAGCATTAATGACTTTATCATTAAATTCAAAATAAGGATTCGTATCTAAAAATTGATAGTATTTTTCAAGAATAACATCAATTTTTTTCTTGTATAATGCTTTCGTTATTATTTCTGATTCAAAATATGCCATCGATAATTCTTCCAATCGTATTTCAGCCAAATCGTATTGTCCACTATAAACAGAATCGTCTGTATTGGAGAAAATATCCATATATTGATAATTGATATATGCTTTTAGATATTCTCGAAAATAAAAATTCCCAATTTGATTACTATTTAAAGAAATATCCAATAAAGGATCAAAAAAGTCTGCAGTAACACTGTGCTTATTTTTGAATACATTTCCATAACAAAGCATATAATAACCATATTCATAATTTATTTCTGCCTCTATATATTCAATAAACATATCTGTAAGTCCACCTGGATTTTCTTTATGATATTTTTGAACATACTCCATTCGATTCTTTTGTCTAGCTTTCATACTTTCTGCATAAGATTCTTTAGACATTCTTTGCATCATATCATCTATTTTCGGAGGAATATGAAACCAGAAAATACCAGAGCGATATTGTAAATATTCAAACTGATTGGTTGTTTTGGGAAATTCTTTAAAATACTTCACTAGTAAATTATTGTTGTACTCTCCTGTCCCTGTAAAACCAACATCGTAAGGAAAAAGATTGGCATCAATTTCCATATAAAGTGTATCAAATGGTTCTATATAAAAATCAAGTACATTTCTAGAATAGACCATTTTAATCATTTGTGGTGCTTTGATTTCTAAGGCAAAAGCAAAGGTATTGTCTTCTTGGATTTGAGTAGTATAACTATCTACTTTCCCATTGATATATAATTCATCTACTCTCAATTCAATATCTTTGACTAGATTGGTATTTTTTACTTTTCCAATTATTAATGTATTATTTTGGCTTAAAGCCACAATAGAGTTAAAAGAAAAAATAAGAATTAAGAAAAAGATAGAATTGATTTTCATATTGTTTTATATATAAAATACTATAATTTTTACGCAAAATAATTATAAATTAACACCAAATTATGTTAATTTGTGGTGAAATTCTTATTTTCATTAAATAAATTGCCTAAAAATCGAAGTATTTGCACTGGTGAAATTTATATAAAGCTATTGCCTTATAATAAAGACGAAATAATGAAGTGTAAAGTTATCTCAAATGCAATTTATTTGCCCTAAGAAAAAGTTAAACCTAATATGGAAACTTATCTTATCAGATTCCAAAAGATGGTAGAAGCCTTGGAAAACGACCCTAATGTTCAAATAACTCATTTCCATACTTTTCCACCAGCTACATCAGAACAAATAAAAAATGTTGAATCTAAACTAGGATATCCTCTTCATTCCTCGATCAAATCCTTTTATCAACAAACGAATGGACTTCAATTGCTATGGATTTTTAAATCCAATGAACAATTTGATCCTAAAATACATTTTCGAAATTCTAAAGTCCTTGATTTTTTCCATCATTATGCAGATTACTTTCCAGAAGAAGGATCAATTATGATTTTACCCATTGAAAAAGCTTTTTTGCAAGATTGGAATGATCAGGTTTACTTTGATTTTATGGACAATGATGAACAACAAAAATTTGCCAATCAATCATATGGGCTACTAGATTTTCATCAAAGAATTAAGCCTTTCGATTGTTTTAATAAATATTACGATATGGCTTTTCTTTTAGATGGATCTAATAATCCTCCTGTTATTTTAGGGGATGACCACCAAGCCTGCTATACAGATTCTTTTTGTACGACTTTTGAATCGTATTTAGAATTTATACTTGCCAATAAAGGTGTAATTAGCAGAAGAAATGATTTTTATTACAAATATGAAGGGCATCAAGAAGAAAAAAAACTGAGTCCATTACCATATTTTACAAAAGAGAAAATTTTAGATCTCTCTGTTTTACTGCTAAAAGATATTTTACCTCAATGCGAAAAATCTGGTAGTAGTACCATTGGATTAAATACGGCTTTGGTTCAACAAATGGCAGAATCCAGCAAGCCTTTAACTAAAACCCAAATGAATTATATTTTGAAGAATCATTATGCCTTTTTAAGTTCTGGCGGAGCAGGAGGAAAATGGCAAACGGTAAATGTTTCTGGTCTGGTTTTAGGTATTTATACTGGTGCTAAAAATAATGAAGGAGAACAAGCTAATTTTGAAAGAAAACACTTACCTCCTCGTATAACTTTAACGAGTATCGATTTTCCCTTTGCAAATTTCTGTGGATGTTATGCGAAAAGGGTTGATTTTTTAGGAGCAAATTTAAGCCACAGTCTTTTTACTGATTCTATGTTAGATGGTGTAAATTTTGGTGAGGCGAATTTAGCGCATGTAGATTTTTCTAGAGCGAGTTTAAGAAATGCAAACTTTACTAATGCTAATTTACAAAATACAGATTTTGAAAATTGTGATGTAACAGGAGCAATCTTTACAGGAGCAAATTTGAAAGGAAGTCGTTTCCCTGGTGCAATCGTAAAAGAAGTAAAAATATAATTTATGAAAAATATAATTTTAATTTTTGTGCTTATTATTTCAATCCCATTAAATGCACAAACTACTTTTTCTAATACAATTGAAAAAGATGAAAATTCGATTTCTCCCGAAGCAACTTTAAATGATGCTGCTTGGATTACTGGACATTGGAAAGGGAAAGCTTTTGGTGGAATTACAGAAGAAATATGGTCGCCTCCTTTAGGTACTTCTATGATGGGTAGTTTTAAATTAATGGCGGGAAAGGAAATTGAATTTTATGAAATACTTACTATTACAGAAGAACAAGGTTCATTAATGTTGCGTGTTTTACATTTTGACAAAAAATTAAATGGTTGGGAAAAACAAGGAGAGCCTCATGAATTTGTATT
>JAHDFV010000109.1:1449-11669 GCA_020627985.1 Saprospiraceae bacterium | reverse complement strand
AATTTAACAAGATAATTGTACTTATTAGGTTGATTACTAAACTGTTATTAAGAAAGAAAAACAGCCTATAAATTTTTAGTTTTATAGACTGTTTTTAGTACCGAAGGCGGGAATCGAACCCGCACTCTCTTGCAAGAACTGGATTTTGAATCCAGCGCGTCTACCAATTCCGCCACTTCGGCAATTTAATTTTTGGTAGAAATGCTTCTTATTCTAAGAAGCGGTTGCAAATTTATCCAAATTATTTTGAATTCGCAATATGTATCTATGTTTTAAAAAATAGTTTTTGATTAATTCTAATTCTTCTTCATTATCCTGGTCATCTTGATAGTTATCAATAAGTGCTGAAATAGGTAGATAAAATGATTCTTTCAATTGATTTATGTTATTTTGGGCCTCATTCAATTTCTCGGGATTTGGATCAAACTGTAGCTCCATTAATGCTTCGTTGATGTCCATCATTTCCATAAGAAAAGATTGTGGTAATTTATCTTTCCCTTCATCCAACATATTTTTGAGTTGTAAGATATATTTCATCCTTAGATCAAAATCTTTTAAAACTTGATAAGCTTCATTGTTTAATGTAGATAAAGCTAATATCATAGATTGTTCTTCTACAGATTTATCGGTATGAAAATCGGGGTGGTATTTTTTGCTTAAGGCATAAAACTTATGCTTTAAAGCTTTCTTATCCACTTTAAATTCAATAGGAATTTCGTAAAACTCAAAGTAATTTTTCATTATATCCAACCTATTTTTCTAAGTATATCCATACCATTAGCAAAGACCATTAAAAACAATATCAAGTATAGTCCAATGGTCATTAAAAAGTTCATGATATGATCTGGAATCTTTTTGCCTGTTATCATTTCGAATAATAAAAACATAACATAACCCCCATCCAATAATGGAATTGGCAATAAATTCATAATGGCTAATATGAGAGAAAGCATGGCTGTAATACTCCAGAATTTTTTCCAATCCCATACTGGTCCGTAAGCTTGGGCAATTGAAAACAATCCGCCTAAACTATCCCTTGCTTTTATCTTCCCTTGGAACATTTTACCAAATGCTTTGAATTGCATTGCTATAAAATCTGTTCCTTCTTTAAATCCTGCTGGAATGGATTCTCCAAGTGTATATTCAGTGGTTGCAAAAGTAAAATATTCTTTCGCAGGAATAGCTTCTACACCAATAGTTCCATTTTTCGTTAAGATGATATTCTTGTAAATAGTCTCATCATTTCGTTTAAAACCAATTTTGGCTTCTTTCCCTTTATTTTTAAGACAAAGTCTTTTGAAATCTGTAAAATATAGAGTTGGAATATCATTGAAAGAGATAATCTCATCACCTTTTTGAATACCTGCTTGAGCCGCAGGTTTTTTGGCTGATACTTTATTAATATAGAAGGGTTGTCTCGGCCCAAAAATTTCATAATCTTTGGATGCATGTGTTAACAACTTTTTTCGAGTTTCTTCAGAAACATTAATTGTAGTCTCTTCTCCTTCTCTTTCAACAAGAATGGATTTTTTATCTTCTAATCCCAGTTTTACACGTAAAATTCCTGGATTATACTTCGTAACAGGTTCTCCTTCAATTGAAATTATTTTATCACCTTCTTTTAATCCAATTTCAGCTCCTAATTCATCTACATAAATTCCATGTTTCATTTCTGAAACAGGTAAGTATTCTTTACCCCAAACAAATAAAACCATGGAATACAAAAAGAAACCTAGAATAAAATTAACAATCACACCACCTAGCATGATGAATAACTTTTGCCAATTAGATTTAGCTAAATATTCATCAGGCTGAGGTATATAGTCTTTATCTGGTGCATCTTGGGTTTCGTCTTGCATGCCTGCAATAGAAACATATCCACCCATAGGAAACCAACCAATACCATATTCAGTATCACCAATTTTCTTTTTAAAAAGTGAGAAGTTCCATTTATCAGGAAAAGGAAAAAGAAAATCAAAAAATAAATAAAATTTGTTGACTCTAGTGCCTGTTAATCGTGCAGCTAAATAGTGCCCCCCTTCATGTAATACTACAAGAATAGAGAGACTTAAAAAAAATTGCGCAATCATGATTAATACACCCATATATCTTTATAACTTTCTAGAGTTAAATAAGTTTCATTAAGAAATGAATATAACGGCGCAAAGGTAATCTTTATTAGGAATAGATTAAAGTTGTTAAAGAAAGGATATAAATAAAAAGTCGATACGCAGCGCATCGACTTTTTATTATTTTCTTAGCATAGTCCAGACTTCAACATTACCACCTCTATTTTGATAAAATCTCAAAGTATCTGTTCCACTCGCTCCAAGTTTTACAGCCATTTTAGTTTTACCATTCGGTGTAGTATATAATTTATCATCTAAAGTATAAAAAGTGCCATCTTCTTTATATTCATTAGCAAGAGCATAAGTGTATGTACTATCTTTCCTAAACTCAAAACTAATATCACTCGGTTTTCTTGTAGCAGGCGTATCCTTTTTAATATCTACACAAACCCATTTACCTATTAATTGCGCTTCTTCTATTAAATCTTTTCTACAAGAAAATAGTGTAACAGCCAATAGAAAAAATACAAATATTTTCGTTTTCATAATGATCTTTTATGATATAATACAAATGACGGAAGAGGTAACACCTTTCCGTCATTTAAAATCAATTTCTTTTTAATTAATAAGTTACACCTAAAACCGACATTAAACCTATAAAGGTTAATGCACCTGCTAGAAATCCAACAAATGCTAACCAAGCAATTTTCTTCAGATACCAGATGAAATCTATTTTCAACATTCCCATCGCTGCAACACCCGCTGCAGAACCAATGACTAACATACTTCCGCCAGTTCCAGCAGAATAGGCAATAAAGTGCCATAATTTTGCATCTATTACTTCGGTATACATACCCATTGAGGCAGCCACTAAAGGAACATTATCAATTAATGCGGATGCAATACCGATTAATATGATAACGACATCTTGATTCGGTATGGTTTCATTTAACCATTCAGCAATAAAACGCAATATATGGACAGATTCTCCACTTGAAGTTACAGCATATACTATACTTTCCATGGCAGCAACCGCCATTAAAATACCTAAGAAGAACAGGATACTTGACATCTCAATTCTAC
The DNA here is from genome assembly GCA_020627985.1 of Saprospiraceae bacterium. Lineage (GTDB taxonomy): Bacteria > Bacteroidota > Bacteroidia > Chitinophagales > Saprospiraceae > JAHDCE01. The sequence goes on along the minus strand of JAHDFV010000109.1, from coordinate 8,517 downwards.
TTAATGCTTTATGAGGAGAGTATAAATGTTTTCTAGCTTTATCAAAATTCTCTTCTGGATGAATATATTCTGAAACCAACCAAACAACACCTAAACTTAGCATCATTCCGATATAAGGTGGTAAATGAGTCAATACTTTGAAAACGGGTACAAATACAATCATACCTAAACCTAAGAATAACATTTGTCGACTACTTCTAAGCTCACCTTCTTCTAAATCTGTTTCTGTATTGACAGCAATATCTCCTTGGAATACTTTCAGGTTACTGGCAATAAATGTAGGAACAAAGAAACAAACTAAACTAGGAATAATTAAGTATTTCACTAAACCAACTGCAGATACTTTATTGCCGATCCATAACATCGTTGTTGTTACATCACCAATAGGAGACCAAGCTCCACCTGCATTCGCACAAATAATGATCATTCCCCCAAACCAAAGTTGAGTATTCCGATCTTTTATAATTTTACGTAGTAAGGTTACTAATACGATTGTAGCGGTTAAATTATCAATGATAGCAGATAATATAAAAGCCAAAATACCAATAATCCAAAGTAACTTTTTCTTATTTTTAGTTTTAACCCATCCTTTAAGGACTTCAAAACCACGATGTAAATCTACGATTTCAACAATGGTCATTGCACCAATTAAAAAGATCAATATTTCAGAAGTCTTTCCTAAATGATGAAGGAGAATATTGGTGAAACCATGTTCAGCATCATGATGATCTCCACTATGATCTGCCAAAGAGAATAAATGTCCATGGCTGTCAATAGCCGTAAAAATGCCTTCATGAAATCCAACCGCAACAACGGCCCACATAGCAGAACCCATTAAAAGAGCAGGAACCGTCTTGTCGAGATGAAGAGGGTGTTCAAAAACAATGGCAGCATAGCCAATGATAAAGATTGCAATAAGTATTGTTAGCATAGTTTTGAAATGCTTTGATCATTAAAGCAACAAATGTACTAAAGGAGAATTGTTTTTTTTACTATTTAAGGCAGTAAATACGTTAAGAATTGAGGTATTGAAACCATTTTGTATAGAATAAAGTTAAATCATAATTAAATGGGTATTAACTTTGTACAGTATTATTTATAAAAAAATGAAGCCTTGGTTAAAATAGGAGACATAGAATTAGGTGAATTTCCCTTGTTATTAGCACCAATGGAAGATGTGAGTGATCCTCCATTTCGTGCCTTGTGTAAAGAACAAGGTTGTGATATGATGTATACTGAATTTATTTCTGTTGAGGGATTGATACGGGATGCTTATAAAAGTGTACAGAAAATGGATGTATACGATTATGAAAGACCTATTGGTATACAAATATTTGGATCTAATGAGGATTCAATGCGTAGAGCTGTTGAAATTGTAGAAGGAGCAGATCCAGAAGTAATTGATATTAATTTTGGTTGTCCAGTTAAAAAAGTGGTTTGTAAAATGGCAGGTGCTGGTATTTTACAAGATATCCCAAGAATGGTTCGCTTAGCAGAACATATGGTGAAATCAACAGATAAACCTGTTACCGTAAAAACAAGGTTAGGCTGGAATGATGAAACCAAATACATTGTTGATGTGGCGGAACGTTTGCAAGATGTAGGAATCAAAGCGGTTTCGATTCATGGTAGAACCCGTAAGCAAATGTATAAAGGGGAAGCGGATTGGACTTTAATTGGTGAAATCAAAGAAAATCCAAGAATGCATATTCCCATTTTTGGTAATGGTGATATCAATAGCCCTCAAAAAGCAAAACTTTATCGAGAAAAATATGGAGTAGATGGTATTATGATCGGAAGAGCTAGTATTGGAAATCCTTGGATCTTTAGAGAAATAAAACATTACTTCGAAACAGGAGAAATTTTGGCTCCACCAACTATTAAAGAAAGAGTAGCAGCAGCAAAGAAACATTTGACCTTCTCTTTAGAATGGAAAGGAGAAAAATTGGGCGTTTTAGAGATGCGAAGACACTATACCAACTATTTTAAGGGATACAGAAACATTAAACCGTACCGAGGAAGACTGGTAACTTGTATGGAACCAGAGGGCGTTTTTGAGATTTTGGATGAAATTTCGTCTGTTTTTGGTGAAATTGAAAACCAAATAACAGTATAGTGACCTAATAATAGTAAATTTGTCATAACAAATGAATTCCATACTTAATATGGAAGTCTGAATATTATTTTAATAACAAAAAACCTTTCATATCACATGGGATTGTTTTCATTTTTTAAAAGAGCAGGTTCTAAAGCTTTAGTTAACGAAGAAAAAAAAGCTGCTGAAAGTTCATTAGCAAGAGAAATTGCTGAAAAAGCTAAAATTTCTGTATTTCATAGCATGGTAAAAGCTATGGATTTAAACATCGAAGATTTACATATTGATTTAGATGATGATGTTGTTGTTGTAAGTGGAACAACTGATTCTCATGACACACGTGAGAAAATCGTTTTAACTTTAGGTAATGTTGATGGAATCGCTACAGTTGATGATAGAATCAACGTTGTTGTTCCTCCTCCATCGTCTCAATTTTATACGGTTCAGAAAGGAGATTCTCTTTCTAAAATTGCTAAGGAATTTTATGGAGATCCAATGAAGTATAAAGAAATCTTTGAAGCGAACCAACCCATGTTGGATCATCCTGATAAGATTTATGCAGGTCAAAATTTAAGAATACCGAATTTAATCTCTTAAGATTATCTATAAAGTATTTTAAAAAGACCTTCAAGTTCAACTTGAAGGTCTTTTTTTTATCTTTAAACTTTACTATAATGAACTTACTATTGGTCTTAAATAAAATTTAAATAATATGTTTAATCTGAAAATGAAATTATTTGATGTGACCAATAAAAAAGGAATATTGAAATATATCATTTTTGGTATTTGTGAAATTGTACTCTTAATCATTGGAATCTTATTAGCTGTTCAAATTGATGCAAGGATTACTAAAGGAAAAGATGATAAAACCAGATGTCAATATTTAGAGGAATTGCTTTTCGTATTTGAAGAAGATATTTTTGATGTTCAAGGGAATATTGAAGCCTTTGAAGGTTGGAATCCTAGTATTTATGAAATTGGAAAAGCCCTTAGCCAAAATCAATTATCTACTGTAGATTCTTTATATGATAAATTAGGCCTTGTAGGGAATTATATACATTTTGGACAAGGGAGTAAAAGTAAAATTGAAGAGTTGAAATATTCTCAAATCAATTTAATTGAAGATCGAAAATTAAAGAATAAAATTTTAAAATATCAAAACGTACTCATTAGTTTTTTAAGAGATCGAGAAAATAGATATGATAAAGTTGGAGAAGATTTAAGAGATTATTATACGAATAATTTTAATGGTTTTAATTATGAAAAAGTAAAACCCAATGATATAAATAAATTAATAAAAGATGATAAATATTTTTCTTTAATTAGACAACGATATAAATGGAATGAATGGTTTAGAAATTATTATGGTATTATTTTAAAAGAACAAATAGAGATTAAAGAAATGATTCAAGCATCCATTGATGAAAATTGTATGTAACAAAAAAAGGCTTCTATCATAATACGCTAGAAGCCTTTTTTATTAAAAAAAATATTGTACTATTTTACAATTAATTTATCAGATATAATTCCCTTAGAAGTTTCCATGTGAACGACATATATTCCAGCATCTAAATCGATTCCAGTTAATAATACTTTGTGCCAACCTTCAATCAATTTATGTTGAATTAAAGATTTTATTTTTTTTCCATCTATAGAATAAATATCTAAAATAATATCTTCAGATTTCGGTAAATGAAATTGTATTATTGTTTCAGAAAGCATTGGGTTTGGACCCATCGAAAATTGATAATCTTCATTTACAATATCTCCAACAGGAGTGGTATCACTAAAACCAACAAATAAAACATCATCACCATCATTGGGAATCGCGAGAGTATCTATTTCTTTTGCATAACAGATATCAGCAGGATTAAAAATTCCAGGAACAGTAACACTAACTGGATTCGATAAATTAGCATCAAATTTTGTAATCCCGGCAGGTGACCAATGAGAAACTAATATGTTATTATTGTTATCTTCATCAATTCCGTCAATATTACCTAAGCTTGTCATTGCAACAGTTGTAACTGAATAATCAGTTAAACTGACAGCTTTAATAGGTGCGTTACCTCCCCAGTTTACATACAAAAGTCGGTTGTTATTTCCATCATATAAAATACCATTGGGTGTACTACCTGTATTAGAAACTACAATTGTAAATGTCGGATTATTTATATCCGTTACATCTATTTCGTAAATTTTACTTCCACTAAAATCGGCTGCCCATAATTTATTATTACCGTCATTCGTTAATCCATTAAGGAAGGAGGCTCCAGGAATAGATAAAGTCATGATTTCCATTTCGGTAGTTAAATCAAAAGCTTTTACCGTGGATCCTTGAACACCATATAATGTTCCATTCATGATTTCTAATCCGTTTGAAATAGATCCTGATCCAAAGAAAGAGAGTGTACCATCACTTGCTCTTTGTAAAATGCTATTGCCATTAGAAATAATAAATCTATTTTGTGCAGCATCGTATTCTGCGCCTTCAACATTGGTATAACTTTGTGCTAATAATTGTAAGGTGAAAAAACTAAATAAAATAAGTAAAGAATATTTCATATTGTGAATTTGATTTAAAAACGGAAAATAATCATAATATTCATGGATTAAGAAATTTATTTAAAATAAGTCATTTTATTAGCAAAATAGAACTTATTTTCGTTACTAATAAAAAACTATTTTCATTTGCGAATATTATTGCTTTCCATATTCATCTTATTTTCTATGTCCTTAAATTTGGCAGGACAAGAGGATTCTATTCAGTTAAGTCTTTTAACTTATTCTCCAAGTCCAGAAGTATCTGGTGCTTTTGGACATAGCACAATTCGAGTACAGAATTTTACTCGAAAATCTGACATTCTATTTAGTTATGGAATTTATGATTTCGACGAACCAAATTTTGTATGGAAATTCTTACGGGGGAAATTAGAATATCAAATTGGTAAAGAAAGTACATCTCGTACACTTAGATATTATCAAAGACAAGGAAATAAAAGAATCATTGAACAGCAACTTTTATTAACTCAAGATGAAAATAGAAAAATTGTTAAATTCCTAAATAAAAATTATTTACCAGAAAATCGTAGATATTTATATGATTTCTTTTTTGATAATTGTGCTACAAGAGTTAGGGATATTTTAGAGAATGAATTAGAAGGAACGTTTAAATATAAGGAGGATTTAAGTTCAAGCAAAAGCTTGAGAAAATTACTAGATACTAATATTGCTTCTCGACCTTGGACTGATTTTGGAATGGATTTATTGATCGGGATTCCTTCAGATAAAATGGCAACATACCAAGAACAAATGTTTCTTCCAGAATTCTTATCTAAAAACTTAAACGATGGAGCATCATTAATTCGGAATGGTAAAGAAACGCCTTTGTTTGCTGCACCACAAACTCTAGTAGATGGAGAATATTATTTAAATCAACCTAATCTATTTAGACCATTTAATGTATTCGGATTGATTTGCATTTTACTTTTAATCTTAACCGTTATTTTTAGAAAAGGGACTTCTTTAATTTCAATAGATTTAATTTTCTTTTTTCTTTTAGGACTTATTGGACTTATTTTAATATTCATGTGGTTAGGTACAGATCATAGTGCTACAAAATGGAATCTAAATATACTTTGGGCAAATCCATTGTATCTTTTATTTTTAAATGGTCTTAGAAAGAAAAAACATACTGCAATGAAATGGACTTATGGTATGGCTTTAATGACCAGTATAGTTATTTTAATGACTTGGGGTAATTTTCCTCAAGAATTTCATATCGGTATTATTCCATTAATTTTAATGTTAATGGTGCGAAGTGGAGCAGTTTTATTTAAAGTATTTACAAAAAAAGTTTAGACCTGTAGTTTTTCTAAATCTTCCCAATATTCCAAAGCTCTTCTAGTGTGAGGAATACAAATCGACCCTCCAACTAAATTTGCTATAGAAAAGACTTCGAAAACTTCTTCTTTCGTAACGCCTATTTCAAAGCAAGTTCCTAGATGATAAGCGATACAATCATCACATCTCAAGACCATGGAAGCAACCAAGCCCATTAATTCTTTCGTTTTTACAGGTAACGCACCTTCTTTATAAGCATTAGTATCGAGATTAAAAAAACGTTTCAAAACTTTATTATCATGCGATAATAATTTCTCATTCATCTTTTTTCTATAGCTATTGAATTCTTCTACTTTATTCATTTTAAATTTTTTGCAATAATAAGAATTCTACTTGCAAAAATGTAAACGAATTTGTTGAAAGAAATAGAATGAGAAAATTAGCTCTATGAAGTGATTTAAAAACTAATGTTAAAATGATTTGTAAATGCTTGAAGAACAAGATGAAGCTCTTTTTGAGATTCATTCCCGATAGCTATCGGGATAGCTATGGATCGATAAAAAGCTGATACCGATAGCTATCGGTATTGTTTTTCAATGGCTTGCAAAGAAATTAACATTATGTTCTTAAATCACTTCTATGTAAGCACTTAATATAGAAGTGATTTATTTCTAATTATCTAAAGCGCCTTCATTTACCCAAGTTTCAAGGATTAAAATTTCACAGAAAGGTAATTTTGCAGAAAATTGAGGCATGGAAGTATATCCTGGGTCATGATTTATTGAACCTAAAAAGGAGCCATCATTAACAGTAGCATTTACGGCATTCCAATTAGATTGATCTATACCACCTCCTGAAGTTTGAATGTTCACACCAGAATGACAACCATTACATTTCGTATCTAATATGGGTAAAACTTCTTGCGCAAATGAGACCATAGAAATGGAGTCAGGATCACAAGGGATAGAACAATCTACTGTTTCTGGTGCTCCTTTTTCTATCCAGTCTTTTATTAAGTCTATCTCTGAAGTCGATAGAGGTTCATTTGGTGGAACGGGCATTATTTTATCAGGATCCGTTTCTATGATATATGTATAGAACTCACTATTGTTAGGCCTAAATGGTCTAAC
>JAHDFV010000109.1:0-1439 GCA_020627985.1 Saprospiraceae bacterium | reverse complement strand
CCATCATATGTCGTATAATCTAATCCTTCTGCTCGATCAATTGGATTATGACATCCACTTTGAGTACAGTTTGAAATGGCTATAGGTAAAATCTCAGTTTCAAAACAAATACCGATCTCTTCATAAGAGGCTGGTATTTGGTCACTCGAACAATTTTGAAACAATAAAAATGATGAGGCGATAAAGCAAATAGTGATAAATAGATCCTTCTTATACATAGATAGAGATTTTTATATGATGTAAACGTAGTAAAATCCCAAAAAATTATGAAATGAAAATGGAGAAAAGGTCAGATATGAACCATAAAACAAAAAAAGCAATCCAATTATGGACTGCTTATAATAAATAGGTAAACAACATACAGATGCTATTTACAACCATTTATCTATCTTTTGGGAATATATGTCGTTATTGAATGAGATAGAATAAATGTGTGTACATTATATGTAAATCTAATTCATATCTTAGAATAAAATTATAATTACATTTTTAAATTATTTTATGATTCTGTGAACGGTAGCTCTCAGAGGATTAACTGCAATATATGCGGATAAACGACAATGTATTTATACCAATAATTCGAAAAACAGTATTGAATCGAACACTTCTAACTAGATTTTTTTGATATATTTCTTCAAGAAATATTATCTTATTACTTAATTCCTATCTTGTAGAAAAATAATTATAATGCTGCATCTGTTACATTTAGAATGGAAGAAGTTGAGTTCAAATCGGACTTTCATTACGATGACCATTTTATATTTTGTCTTTCTTCCTGCTTCATATTTAATGGGAAAATTTATACGACCTGATTCGAATTCTTCAGGCAGAATGGATGATGTAGCATTGCAACTTTTAGGTCAAGATCCTTTTATGTTTCCATATACTTGGCAGTCTTTTGGTTATATGGGAAGTTGGTTTAATTTCTATGCACTAGGAATCATTGGTATTCTAATTATTACCATGGAATACAATTACAAAACCATGAGACAAAGTGTCATCAATGGTCTCACTCGTACAGAATTCTTCTTATCTAAGATTTTAATGATCTTAGCTATAAGTCTTATCTTTTCATTGTATTTCTGTATTGCAGGTTTAATAATTGGATATTTCAATACAGATGTGGTCTATGCTTCTAAAGTGACCCAAAATAGCCATATCATTCCTTTATATATTTTACAAATTTTTGGCTATATGTCATTAGCGGCTTTTATAGGTTGGTTATTCAAAAGATTTGCATTAGCAATTATCGTTTATTTTGTATATCCAATGTTTGAAGGAATTTTAAAATGGATATTACTCGGTTGGATACAATTGAAATTTAGAGGAGTCCTTTATTTACCTGTTAATGCAATGGAAGATTTAGTTCCTATCTTTTTACCTTTTGGTGTTATGAATGTTGGGGTGTATGAAATGTCTAAAAAAATGGAAGAAGAAAT
>JAHDFV010000108.1 GCA_020627985.1 Saprospiraceae bacterium | reverse complement strand
CTATTTTTTCCCGACCATGATTTTTTACAAAGGTTAAACTAGGGATTAAAATAAAATATGCTCCAACCCGATAGGTTAACCACATTAAAAACTTGGCTGATTTTTCACCAAATATTGGAGCTAAAATCATATGAAAAGGCGCAAAAAGTAGAGTAGTGATGGCAAACCATAAAACGCCCCAAAAACCCCAGATCGTTCGGAAGGTTTTTACAAAAATATTGTACTTCTGCTTTTTCATATGTTATCACATTAACCTATGTCAAAGTTATAGGAATTAATGAGAATATGCATTAAAGTATAAAAGAACTATTTTAATTTTTTCTTAGTCAATCTCGCTTCACCATTTGTTGATAATAAAACACCTGTTGCACCTCTCGTTATTTCAGCAGCATTTCCTTCATCAGTATCAATATGCATTTCTAATTTATATTTGGGCGAAACTCTGATCAATACATTGCCAAAGACCAAGCTACGATCCTCACTGTTCATTTTTACATCTACTATATCCCGATCTTCTACTCCAAATATCTGAGCATCTTCAGGAGTCATATGTATATGCCGCCAAGCACAAATAACACCTTCTTTGATTTGAATTCGATCATTGGGTCCTTCTAGAATACAGCCAGGTGAATTTTCTGTTTTTCCTGATTCTCTGATAGGTGCATCTATGCCTAAAAAGAATTCATCTGTTCTAGATATTTCCAATTGAGTTTTAGAGCGAACTGGTCCTAAAATTCGAACAGTTTCAAAAGAATTTTTGGGTCCAATTACTTTTACTGTTTCATTCGCAGCAAATTGATTGGGTTGAGATAAAGGTTTTTTTATGGTTAATTGATACCCTTTTCCAAATAATTTTTCTAATGTCTCTTGATCCAAATGAATATGACGAGCGGAAATAGCAACAGGAATTGCAGGAATGGAATTTACCTTAAGATCTTTTTCGATTAATTTTGACGTTTGTCTAGCAATTGATAATTGCTCATCTGTTTTAACGGCTAATAAATGAACTCTACTATGATTCCAAGAGAAGGCTTCAACTGGAGTATCTTTATTTAATTGAATATCATTATTTTTATCTTCATTCAACATGGCTCCTAAAAAATCCAACCGTTGTGTACAACGATGACGAATCATTGCACTGTTTTCTCCAACGCCTCCTGTGAAAACAATAGCATCTACACCTCCCATTACTGTTGCATACGCACCAATATATTTTCTAATTCTGTGCGCAAATACCTGAATGGCTAAACGACATTGATCATCACCATTGGAAGCTTTTTCAATAACATCTCGCATATCATTGCCTACACCGCTGATTCCTTTAATTCCACTTTCTTTATTTAAAAGTCGATCAATTTCATTAGCATTCAATCCTTCTTGTTCTTGTAGATATACAAGTAAGCCAGCATCAATATCTCCGCTTCGAGTGCCCATAACTAAACCTTCTAAAGGAGTCATGCCCATACTAGTTTCTACACTTCTTCCATATTCAATGGCAGCCATAGAACAGCCATTGCCTAAATGACAAGTAATAATTCGAAGTTCTTTGATATCTCTTTGTAAAAATTGAGCAGCTTCTTTGGACACAAAATCATGACTCGTACCATGAAAACCATACCGTTGAATGTTATGTTTTTTCATTAATTCATGTGGTAAAGCATACGTTTTAGCTCTTCGAGGTAGGGTAGCATGAAAAGCTGTATCGAAAACAGCGACATGTGGTATTTCTTTGAAAAAAGATTTAGAAATTTTAATCCCTTCTAAATTGACTGGATTATGTAATGGTGCGAGTATTTCTAATTCTTTAATTTTTTCTTCAACATTAGTATCTATTAATGTAGGCTCATCAAAATATTTTCCTCCATGAACTACTCGATGTCCAATGGCATCAAGATTTGTTGATTTTAAACGTTCTAATAATAAAGGAAAAGAATAAGCTAAAACATCTTTATGACCTGTGTGAGAACAATCAATTTTTTCTAATTGATTAAAAGTAATTGTGGGTTGATCTAAGACTCGTTCGATATCCATAACAAGCAATCGATCTCCAGTTTCAGTTGATATAACTGCTGATTTTATGGAAGAACTTCCACAATTGATAACAAGAATGTTCATGAATATTGTAATTTGGGTTTTAATTTTTTAGAAGAAATCATGTAATTTTACAGTAAATTCTAGAATAGATCCTTTTTCAATAGTAACTCCTGTAGAACCTGGTCGATCTTGAGTTGTTCCATAAGCATGTACTGCTGGAATATATATTTCTGCTTGAGCACCTGTAGTAAAATAAGGTAAAGCATATTGCCATCCGAAAATAGTATTCGATAATTCTTGTCTGACAATACTACCATATGAAGAATCTACTATTTCTCCAGAATCAAATAAACGAGCTTCATAAATTACATCAATAGTACTGGATACCATTGGATTTTCAGTTCCTGTTCCTGGTGTAGTAAAAACTATAAACACTCCTTCATCCGTTTCAATTGCTTCATCTAAAGTTCCTAATTCCCTTAACCGATCTTTGATTTCATCTTTTTGAGTAGATAAATCAAACTTTTCACATGAGATTTGTGAAAGTGACAATGCTATTAGCAAAACGAAAGCGAAAATATTTCTCATATTAATTTTTATTTGATACAAAAATACGAAAGCATTTAGTTTCTAATGCTATTTATTGTATTAATTGTCTGTGAATTTCTATAACTTGATCGATTAACGAATGTGTTCCATAATTGTGAATGATAAAATCAGATAGTTTCATTTTTTCTTCATCTAACATTTGTTTATCCATTCTAGCTAATACTTCTTCTTTATTAGATTGATCTCTTTCAATTACTCGTTTTATTCGAACTTCTTTAGGAGTATAAACACAGATCATTTTGTCCATTAATTGATAACCACCTGATTCGAATAATAATGCTGCCTCTTTTAAAGTGTAAGGAGAATCTTTGTGTGCTTCATTCCACTTTTCTCCATCTAGCCAAACTGCTGGATGAACCAATGCATTCATTTTTGCTAATTTGTCTTTATCATTAAAAATAATAGATGCGATATATTTTCGATCTAAGTTTCCATCTTTTAAGTAAGATGAAGGGCCTAAAAGTTGCTTCACTCCTTCAATTAATTTTTTATCATGCTGCATTAGCCATTTGGCACGATCATCTGCATAATAAATAGGAATATTTAGAACTTCAAAAACTTTACAAACGGTTGATTTTCCACTTCCAATTCCTCCAGTTATACCAACTTTGATCATGCTATTTTTTATTAAAATGAATCAACAAGAAAAGACCACTAAATTAAAATCTCTAATTTCTTTATTTTTATTAGGTAATACTCCTAAATTCTGGAATCCTAATTCACTACAAAGCTGCAAACTTTTAGTATTTAAAGTCAATATAATACCAAAAACATATTTAATTTCTGTTGATGAAGCACAATATGCCAAAGCATGTTTTAACAGTTTTTTTCCTAACCCTTTTCTTTGAAAACCTTTATGAATATAAGTACTGGATTGACCAAAACTATTTTTAACTAATGGAATAGGAGAGGAATGAAAAGGTAAAATAGATTGCCATCCCATAATTTCGCCCTCATTATTCTTTATCGTCCAAAATTTAAAATGATCGTTTTGATTTTCAATTTGATGTTCTAATATGGTTTTAGCTTCTTTTTCATTAATATGAATGTCTCCACTTAAGATACTTTGATACGAAACGCCTTCTTTCCAAATGAGAAAAATAGATTCTAAATCTTCTTTTTTTGCTTCTTCGATGATTCCATTGAAATTATCTTTCATGATTCTAGCCTTGTATGGTATAAATCGATTAATCTTTATCCCAATCCATTGTTCGTTTTACCGCTTTTTGCCATCCTTTATAGAGTGTCTTTCTCTTTTTGGGATCCATTTTAGGATTAAATCTTTTATCCGTTCTTCGGTTAGCACTTATTTCAGATTTCTTCCAAAATCCAACTGCAATACCTGCTAAATAAGCAGCACCTAAAGCTGTGGTTTCTATGACTTTGGGTCTTTCGACTTCAACATTTAGAATATCGGATTGAAATTGCATCAGTAAATTATTAGCAGAAGCGCCTCCATCAACGCGTAAGGATGTTAATTTTACTTTCGAATCTTTGACCATAGCATCTAAAACATCTTTAGTTTGATAAGCTAATGATTCAAGAGTAGCACGGATTAAATGAGATTTACTAGTTCCTCTGGTTAAACCAAAAATAGCCCCCTTGGCATACATATCCCAATACGGCGCACCTAATCCAGCAAATGCTGGAACAACATAAACGCCTTCTGTATCCTTCACTTTCATGGCATAATATTCAGAATCTGGAGAAGAATCAATAACTTTTAAACCATCTCGAAGCCATTGTACAGCAGCACCTGCAATAAAAACAGAACCTTCCAAAGCATAAGTAACTTCACCATCAAGTCCCCAAGCAATAGTAGTTAGTAATCCTGATTTTGACTCAACTGGTTTTGTACCTGTATTCATTAGCATAAAGCAACCTGTTCCATATGTATTTTTCGCTGTACCGACCTGATGACAAGCCTGACCAAATAAGGCAGCTTGCTGATCACCTGCTATGCCAGCAATTGGAATGGATCTACCGAATAAGGATTCCTCTGTATGGCCATATATTTCACTAGAAGGCTTTACTTCAGGTAACATGCTTGAAGGAATATCCAATTCCTTTAACATTTTCTGATCCCATTTCAATGTTTTGATATTATAAATCATGGTTCTAGAAGCATTCGAATAATCAGTGATATGGACACGGCCTCCTGTTAATTTCCAAACCAGCCAGCTATCTATTGTTCCAAAAAGGAGATCTCCTTTTTTAGCTTTTGCTTTTACTCCTTTAATGTTTTCCAACATCCATTTTACCTTCGTACCAGAAAAATATGCATCAATGACCAAACCCGTATTTTTTCTTACATGGTTAGTTAATCCTTTCTTTTTTAATTGATCACAAATTTTAGCGGTTCTTCTATCTTGCCAAACGATTGCATTGTAAACAGGTTTACCTGTATTCTTATCCCAAACTACAGTTGTTTCTCTTTGGTTAGTGATACCAATAGCTCCAATTTGTTTAATATCTACATTACTATTCTTTAGAAGATCTTGAACTACTTTTAACTGAGTTTCCCAAATTTCTAAAGGATCATGTTCGACCCAGCCTGGCTTAGGAAAAATTTGTGTGAACTCCTGTTGTTCTGTTGCTTTAATGTTCCCTTTTTTATCAAAAAGAATCGCTCTTGAGGATGTTGTACCTTGATCTATCGAAAGAATATATTTCATAGTGATAATAGTAAATAAATAAAAAGTAAAGGACTTAATTTTCTTTGATTCACAATAATGATGAAAAACAACTATTATTTTATCATCTTTGCGGCTTAAATTAAACAAAAATGCAATATCTAGAAAATATTTTAGGAGCAATTGGAAATACTCCTCTTGTAAAGTTAAATAAAGTGGTTGAAGAAGTTCCTGCTTTAGTCCTCTCAAAAGTTGAATTCATGAATCCAGGAAATTCTATAAAAGATAGAATGGCTTTGAAAATGGTAGAAGATGCTGAGAAAAGAGGTGATATCAAACCAGGCGGAACTTTCATAGAATGTACATCTGGAAATACGGGCATGGGTATTGCAATTGCTGCAGCTGTAAAAGGCTATAAATGTATTTTTACGACTTCAGATAAACAATCACAAGAAAAGATAGACATTTTAAGAGCAGTTGGTGCTGAAGTACATGTTTGTCCAACAAATGTTGCGCCTGATGATCCTAGATCTTATTATTCTGTTGCAGAACGATTAAGTAAAGAAATTCCGAATTCATACTGGTGTAATCAATACGATAATCCTTCGAATACTCAAGCGCATTATGAATCTACTGGTCCAGAAATATGGGAACAAACGGATGGGAAAATAACGCATTTTATTGTTGGTGTTGGAACTGGAGGTACTATTTCAGGTACTGCTAAATATCTAAAAGAAAAGAATCCGAATATAAAAGTTTGGGGGGTTGATACTTATGGTTCTGTTTTTAAAAAATACCATGAAACGGGTATTTTTGATGAGAAAGAGATTTACTCATATATTACGGAAGGAATCGGTGAAGATATTTTACCTAAAAACGTAGATTTCAGTTTAATAGATCATTTTGAGAAAGTAACAGATAAAGATGGAGCTATTATGACAAGAAGATTAGCGAAAGAAGAAGGATTATTTTTAGGCTATTCTTGTGGATCTGCTGTTGCGGGTCTAATTCAAATGAAAGAACATTTAACAAAAGATGACGTTGTTGTAATTGTTTTTCATGATCATGGAAGTCGATATGTAGGAAAAGTATTTAATGATGAATGGATGAAGAAAAATGATTTTATGTAAAAATTTTTAGCCGTTAAATATGAAAAAGGATCACATGTTCATGTGATCCTTTTTTTATGTTATAAAATCAAAACAAAGTTATTTTATCACAACAAAACTTTTAGATATAATTTCTTTACTTGAACGAATACTTAGCCAATATAATCCATTCTCTAATTCTGCAACATTTATTTTTTCTTGAATAAAATTACTATTAATATTTAATCCTACATTTTTAACTTCTTGACCTTGAGCATTAAAAATAGAAATATTTATTTCTTCAATATTTTCATTTAATTGAGCATTGAAATTAATATAATTACGAGCAGGGTTGGGAGTAATATTCCATTCAGAAAAAATAGACGATAAGTCTTTAGTTTCTGATAAGAAATTTCGAATCTCTAAGCCAATATTATCAGAATAGTCTAAATCAAATTTATGGTTAGGTGCAAATATTTCAGGAGTATAAGATGAATTAATCTGATTGGAATAGAAAAAATAATCATTGTAATAATGATTGCCGATAAACGTTTTGGTTTGATTCGGTTCTATTAATACATTTTCAAAATAATTTATATTACATCCTAAATGGCAACCTTGAGAAATGGAAGTATTTACTTCAGACCTAGTAGAAAATTCAGTAATATCTGTATTGCTTAAATTAGTAACATCAAAGGAATAACTTACATTTCGATCTAAGACATCATAAATATAAAAATCAGCTCCAGACAACATACTAGAATCTACAACAATTAAAGTGTCAAGAGGAAAAACATTAGAAATTTGTAGATTTAAATCTTCAAATTCTAAGGGTGAATCAATCTTTTTTGATTTAATGAAAGAATGTACTCTATCTTTTGTACCCACAATTTGTAAATCAGTTTCAGTTGCTAAAATAAAATTAATCTGAGTATCTTCTGGCTCAAATGTAAATGATTCAACAACATCTAATGACGTTTTATTGATTTGAATAATTTCATCATTATCAAAAGAAGAATTATTTAATTCATATAAAAAAATTGAATTACTATTACCAATGATTTTTTGGGGAGAATCAATTTCAGAATTATAAGAATTCGAATAGGAAATAATTTCTGTATTTAAATCATAAATCATTAGATCACTTTCTCTTAGGAAATAAATATGCGTATCATCATGATAACTATCAATGATAGGCTCATTACTAGGCAATGAATCCAATAAATCCCCCTGATGATTTAAAAAATAAATGTTATTGGAATTATAAGTGAAAATTTTATTATTACCTAAATCTCCCACGTTTAAAATAGGATTCGTATAATGGGATAATACTATGGTTTCCGTAATTTCACCTATAGTGTTTAAAAAAGCTAAACCAGAATTTCTTACAATGACCATGTCATCATTTGGTAATAAAGTTAAATTAGGGTTACTACTAAATATTCCTGGTAAATGACTTTCGAAAATAGTATTTCCTTCCAGATCCATACCGAAAATATAGTGTCCATCTAAATCTGTTCCAACATCAAAAGTTAAAGACCAATTTCCACAACCAATTAATAATGAATCAGACTCCCGATATTCTAAATCAGAAACATGCCAAAAACTTTCTACATGATCTTGGGGAATCACGTGATTAAACCCTACAATATTATCATGACTAATTGAAGCAACAGATCCATTTTGACAAGTAGTTTTAGAACCACCTAGATAAGTAGTTTCATTTACATTAATACCTGTATAAAAATAATCATGTTTTATCTTAGAATAAATATATTCTTGATCTATATTTTGTGCAAGTAAAGACTCGGATAGGATTATTAATAAAATACTAATAAATAATAATTGTAATTTCATGCTGTTGTATTTGGTTATAATATCTTTCTAATATAAAATAAAGTACTTGTTCCTACAAGTATTAATGTTGTACTTTGATAAATGTGAGTCAAAAATAAATTAAAAAGGTTTAATTAGATTTTCATTGGATTGGTTTGGTAAGATTGGATAGATAGCTTTTTTAATAATTTTTTGTAGTTGATCTAAGATTTGTTTTTTTACGAAATTTTGATGTACGACTAATCCTACTGATCGGACAGGGACAGAAGAACGAAAGGGAAATATATGTTTTCGATCTTTAGTATTTAAATCTAATGTTGATAAATAGGGTAAAAGTGTAATTCCTTTGTTTGCTTTGGAGAAGCGAATTAGACTATCTATTGATCCTGCCTTAAATTCAAAATTAAGGTTTGATTTTAATTGGTTATTAGATAATTTACAAATTTGTTCTACTTGGTCTTTCAAACAATGACCTTCTTCCATTAATAACAATTGTGAATAATTCACTTCATCCGTTAAAATAGTTTCACCTCCTTTATTTTTATTGACACTATCAAATAGTAAAAAAGATTCAAAAAATAAATGGTATTCTTTTAATAATTTATCTTCTAAAGGCAAAGCAGCGATACCTATATCCAAAATTCTTTGGTGCAAAGATTTAATTATATTTTCTGTTGTCATTTCTTGAATGATAATTTTTACTTTGGGGAAAGTTGAAGCAAAAGAATGTAAAAACAATGGAATTAAATACGGAGCTATTGTGGGTATTATCCCAATCTTTAAGTCTCCAATCATTTCCCCTTTTAATTCTTGAATAATATTATCTAAAGAATCTATTTCCTTTAAAATGATTCTAATTTGTTGAATCATTTTTTCTCCTTCATTGGTGATCGAAACGGGTTTAGTTTTTCGATCAAAAATTTTTATTCCTGTTTCTTCCTCAAATCTTCTTATCATAGTACTTAGGGTAGATTGAGAAACGAAACAAGAATTGGCTGCTGTCTCAAAATGTCTTAATTCAGCTACAGCTAAAATGTATTGATATTGTTGAATATTCATAAATTAAATATAATACTTAATATCTATAATGTAGATATTAAGATTGATAATATCGTTTTTATAAATGAACATAGCTGATTACATTTGTGTAAAAATTATATAAAAATGAGTGACTCTAATGAAAATAAATGTCCATTTTCAGGAAAATTTGGACATCAAGTGAATAAAAAAGGAACGACCAATAATGATTGGTGGCCAAATCAATTAAATTTAAATGTACTTCGTCAACATTCTAAATTAGCTGATCCTATGGATGCTGATTTTAATTATGCAGAAGCATTTAAAAGTTTAGATTTAGCAGCTGTTAAGAATGATATTAATGAATTAATGACAGATTCACAGGATTGGTGGCCTGCAGATTATGGTCATTATGGTCCTTTATTTATTCGTATGGCATGGCACAGTGCTGGAACTTACCGAGTAGGAGATGGTAGAGGAGGCGCTAATTCAGGAACACAACGTTTTGCTCCTTTGAACAGTTGGCCAGATAATGGAAATTTAGATAAATCAAGAATGCTTCTTTGGCCAATAAAGCAAAAATATGGAAAGAAGATTTCTTGGGCTGATTTAATGATTTTAGCAGGAAACTGTGCATTAGAATCAATGGGTTTTAAAACCTTTGGTTTTGGCGGAGGAAGAGAAGATGTTTGGGAACCAGAAAAAGATATTTACTGGGGAATAGAAACAGAATGGTTAGGAGACAAAAGATACGAAGGAGATAGAGAATTAGAAGATGGATTAGGCGCAGTACAAATGGGTTTAATCTATGTGAATCCAGAAGGACCGAATGGTAATCCTGATCCAATAGCATCTGGTAGAGATATCAGAGAAACATTCGCTCGTATGGCGATGAATGATGAAGAAACAGTTGCATTAGTTGCAGGTGGTCATACTTTTGGTAAAGCACATGGTGCAGGTGATGACAGTTTAGTTGGTCGTGAACCAGAAGCAGCAGCAATAGAAGAGCAAGGATTAGGTTGGAAAAATAGTTTTGGTTCAGGTAAAGGTATACATACGATCACAAGTGGTATTGAAGGAGCTTGGACACCAACACCTACTAAATGGGATAATACCTATTTTGAAACGTTATTTAAATATGAATGGAAGCTTACAAAGAGTCCGGCTGGCGCTCATCAATGGATTCCAACAGATGAATCTGCTGCTTTAACTGTTCCAGATGCACATGATGAAAACATAACTCATGCACCAATGATGACTACTGCTGATATGGCCTTGAGAATGGATCCAGCATATGCTAAAATTTCAAAAAGATTCTACGAGAATCCAGATGAATTTGCAGATGCATTTGGTAGAGCTTGGTTTAAATTAACGCATAGAGACATGGGACCTAAGAACCGTTATTTAGGAAATGAGGTTCCAAAAGAAGAATTAATTTGGCAAGATCCGATTACCGCCTCTACTAAGTCAACAGTTAATGATTCTGATATCAATTCATTAAAAACAGAAATTCTTAATTCTGGATTATCTGTTTCTCAATTAGTAAAAACGGCTTGGGCATCTGCTTCAACGTTTAGAGGATCAGATATGAGAGGTGGAGCTAATGGTGCAAGAGTAAGATTAGCACCACAGAAATTCTGGGAAGTAAATAATTCTACTGATATTTCTTCAACTTTAGATGCTTTAGAAAATATTCAAAAATCGTTTAATTCTAAATCGAATACTAATGTCTCTTTAGCAGATTTGATTGTGTTAGGAGGCTGCGTTGCAGTTGAAAAAGCTGCCAACAATGCAGGACATCAATTAACTGTTCCTTTTACTTCTGGTAGAGCAGATGCAACTCAAGATCAAACAGATGTTGAATCTTTTGCCGTTCTTGAACCGAAAGCAGATGCTTTTAGAAATTATAAAAATTCTAGGGTTAAAACGAAGACGGAAGAGTTATTAATTGACAAAGCGCAATTAATGGGTTTAACGGCTCCAGAAATGACTGTTTTAGTTGGAGGTATGCGTGTTTTAAATACCAATTTTGACGGTTCTAAACATGGTGTATTTACTACCAATACAGAATCTCTAACCAATGATTTCTTTTTGAATTTATTAGACATGAGTACTACTTGGAAAGCAACTTCTGAAGCGGAAGAAATTTTTGAAGGTACTTGTCGTAAATCTGGTGATTTAAAATGGACAGCAACCAGAGCAGATTTAATTTTCGGATCTAATTCAGAACTTCGTGCTTTAGCTGAAGTTTATGGATGTTCTGATTCAAAAGAAAAATTTGTAAAAGATTTTGTTGCTGCTTGGAATAAAGTAATGAATGCAGATCGTTTTGATTTAGTTTAAAATTTATTTTGTATTTTTAATAGCAGCGATTTTAATGTAAATTAAAATCGCTGTTTTTTTTACAAAACATTATAAATGAATGATTTTTAAAATGGCATTATCTTAAGCCTTAGGAATAAAAAAATTAAATAT
>JAHDFV010000107.1 GCA_020627985.1 Saprospiraceae bacterium | reverse complement strand
TTATATAAAAGTAGTATTATAAAATATTTTAACTATGAAATTGAAACTGAAAATCTACTTTAATATTTTAAGGTATAACATAAGTAAAAATTAAAAATCTTCGGTAAATATTTTACCAAAAGATACTCTTTTTATAAAAATATACTACATTTGTAACAGACTGAATATCAACAATATATTTAAAGTGTAATAATCGGGAGTAGGTAAATAATAAATTTGTAATATACTGTCTATCAATATATAATAAGCGTAAGTTCGGGAGCCTCCGGCTCCACAAAAAAACTAGGATTTAACTAAAGTCAAATCCTAGTTTTAAAATATTCTAAAACATATTTTTTACTTTTTTTCAAAAACTAAAACAATTTTATTAAAATCGGCTGCAGAATTGATTACTTTTCTATAATCGTTATAATATTGACTACTTAATTCTTGAACATCATAATCTTCATTTATTTTAATGGATAAGATATTATCTTTGATTGTGTAATCCGAAACGAAACGCATCACTTTTTTCCCATCTACTAATACTTCATTATTTATCTTTAAAGGCTCTAATCCTTTGCAGATATATCCTTCAGGTATTTCAAGCGTAATTTTGTGACTATATCTCTTAGTATTATACAAAAGAACATCGGTAGTTCTTTTTTTCTCTTCATACATTTCCATTTGTTTACCAATAACTTTTCCAATTGAAATTAAAATATCATTGCCTGCTTTTTGAACCAGTGATTTAGATGTAAATTCAGTATGTGTTTTGAAATATGAGTTAAAATCAGTCGATAAACTTAAATCTTCATTTACTAATTTGAACGATTTATATTCAGCATCTTCAATCGCAGAAGTAATCGTACTCCTTTTATAATCTTCTAGCATATCTGGTTCACCTACTGCATAATAAAAACGATCTATATAGGAGCGATATCCTTGACTAAATTGTTCATGTTGAACCGTAATTTCATCTTTACTTTCATTTAATTTTAATAAAGCATTTACACCTAGATTATTTTTATCTGGTCCAAGAATAGGAAGTTCTTCTATCGATCCACCTAATAATACACTTTCTGAACCCGCTGCATACATCGTTGAAATAAATAAACCATTACTTCCACCTTGTACGTTTGGCGGAGCACCATATCGTAAATGGTCAATTTCAGGAGCTACATATTTATCATGACTTGGAAAATAAAAAATAATATTTCTTAAATCCATACTGTGGGCGAAATCGGGATCAATTTCACCTAAAAATCTACTGCATGTAAATACTAAAGAATAATTAATTTTATAATGTTCAAAGCATTTAATATATGCTTTAATAATTCCTAATGTCCCACCATATTTATTTTTAAAAACAAAACTTACATCATTATAATCTTTTTGTCTACCCTCTTTTATCGTAAAGGATTCTTTCATAGCTTTTTCAATAGCTATGATTTTTTCTTCTTCGGTTTTTTGTTTTAAGTCTAATTCTTTTAAAAACTTAGAAGCTTGTTTTTTCCCCATTGGATCTCTAAAAGTCGCAAACATATCTTTAGAAATAGAAGTCCAATTTATTAAATTTGAATTAGCAGGATTACTTATTATTTTATAATCCACACGCATTAGTTTAGATTTATATGACGAATAACCTTCGTCCGTTAATGCAGGAATATTTTTGGCTTTTATTATTTCAGATGAATAAGTATCTGAAAGTTTAAATTGAGGAAAACCATTATAAGATTTAGAAGAAAATTTAAATCCTTTCGGAGAAATCAATTCAAATCTTGCAGAGACAATAGGTGTATCTGATTGATAAATTTCACGACCTAATGTTCGTACTTCTTGTCGAATCGTATATTTATATTCAATCTCTCCTCCTTTTACAATACCTTCAACAGCAAAAATATTATAATTAGAATAACCATCTACATTTGACAATTGTTTGAGATTACTTTTATCAAAAGTTTTAATTTCATTCTTTGGAGAAATAGTCCGAACATTAAGTTGAATAATTTGATCTTTTTTTCCTACAGGTATATATACTTTATTAAATTTTTCAATTCCAGCATCTGAATTAACTCGAATAATTTTATGCTCTGTAAAATAAGTATCAGCTCCTCTTGAATTAATATCAATTTGTACTGTTCTATAATCTTTTATAATGACAGCTGCTTCATCATTATAAATGGTTTCTAATGTATGAATTTTAGGTTTTTCTTCCCATTTCAATTCTTTATAAATTAAATCCTGAGCACCTAAATGAAGAAAACTAAAAAAGAAAATGTTGAGTAATACTGTAATTTTTTTCATAGTTATTTTTTATGTAAAGTTAATTTTTGTTGATTGATTTTTAGGATATTAGAATAAAAATCCTTGTAAGAATCAAAATCTTTTGGTTCTAAAAATAAATAATTAGAAAGAATAGTTTTTAAATAAATCAATTCATTTCCATTCTGCTTATATTCTGTTTTTAAATTAAATAAGCTATGGTTTATTTCAATATTTTCAGGTAAGAATTCTACTTGATATCCTTCTGGTATTTTTAATGCACATTCGAAAGTATATATGTGTTTAAAATCTTCTTGTACTGGTAAAACTCTACTATCTAAATCTTCAATTCTAAAAGATTTTGAAGATGTATCCAGATTTAAATTGATATATATTTTTTCACCTGCTTGTAAAACTTCATTTTTAAATATTCCATTAAAAGAAAGGTTTACATTTTGTTCATTTTCTTTAATCTTAGGATCTTTATAAATAGAACTGTTTTTTCCTATTTGCAAATAATTTTGCATAAAGTTTGTTTCATTATTAAATTCTTTACTTAATTGAGAATAATGATAATTTTCTTTATGATATCCCGAAATAATTGAAAATACCTCCCCTACTAATTCATTTACTTGAAGCTCAAGATCTAATTGGTCTTTTCTAGAATTAAAAGAAAAATCAGTTTCCGAAATTTTAATGATTTCATAATTCGTATCATCAATACGAACCAATGCTTCTTTTCCTTGAAGACTCACTGGGCTTGTTCCATATTTTAAATAGCTATTGGTTGGATCTAAAAAAATAAATTCTTCTCCTTCTTTAACAGCACAAATCATATGATTATCTGTAATTGTACAAGGAACATCATGGTATGAATAGGGTTTATGATTAGTGCCAACCCAAGTTAGAAAAGCAGGGACATTAGCTTCTTTCAACATTGTAGTTAAAAGATTAGCCATATCTTTACAATCACCATATTTTTTAGCATAAATATCTCCTGAAGCTCTTGGGATAAATCCAGCCATTCCATCTTCAAAAGCTACGTATCTAATATTGGATTGTACCCATTGATATATTGTTTTAATTTTGTCTAAATCTGTAGTAGAAGATGTAGTTAATTCTTTTACTTTAGTTTTAATTTTACTTAAATCACTATCTGGAATTTTATGAATTAAAGAATTATACCAATTAAAAAGATCATCCGTGTTTTCCGCAACTTTTATAATTTTGTCTTTTTCCTTATAAGATTTAATTCGAATAAGTATATGCGGTGCAAAATATGGTGCTGTTGGCGCACTGGAATTATAAATTCTCTTCTTTATTTTCCGAATAGTCCAACTATATTTAGTGGCACCATCTTCCTTTTTTTCAACATAATCAACATTTAAATGTTCCATGTTAAATAAATTAAAATCTATTTCAACTTCACTTGGGAATCTTACAGAAAATTTTGCCTCATCAACAGGATATCTATCGTCAAAATAAAAAGGAGTAATTAAATGTGGATCTTTAATGTGTAACGTGTAATCAAGTACACCTAATGAATGTGGTACTACTCCAGGATAAACAAATTCTTTCTTTTTATGACCACCATAAAATATACCAGAATCAACTATATCTTTATTTTCAATAACTTTTACACTTGTTTTTTTAAATTTATTTTTCTTAGTGGGTACTTTAGTAAAAGCATCAAATGAAATAATTGGAGTCATTTCTGAAAAATAAACATTGTCTTGAGCATGTAAGGTTATATTATCCAAGAATTCCATAACAATATAATTACGTTCTTGGATATATAAAACGTCTTCTTTAAAAGAAATATCTAAATAGCTTTCTTTTTTTTGAATATTAGTCTCCTGAGAGAATAGATTAAATACGCAGAGTAGGATAAATAATGGGACAATTCCATATTTCATAAGTTGTTTTTTAATGATTAATAAACCATTTTATATTTAATGGTTTGATAAAGCAATTTAAATAAAAAAATATAGTTTGGCTAATTATTCGTCTGAAAAGACAAATATAGTAAGGATTTATTTCGTCATTAACATTACCATCTTTCATTACGATTTGAACAACCCTATTTAAAAATCACTTTAATTAAAATAATAGAACAAATCTTAAACTATTTAATTTTAAGGAAAAACTATTTTACATTTGGAGACATTATAGTCATTCAAATATAAAATATGGAAGCTTATATATACGATGCAATAAGAACGGTTAGAGGGAAAGGGAATCGAAAAGGAGCGATGGTTGCCATAACTCCAACAGAGTTAGCTACACAGACATTAGTCCATCTTAAAGAAAAACACCATTTAGACACAACCCTAGTAGATGATGTAATCTTGGGCTGTGTAGGACAAGTAATGGATCAAGCAGCAAATATTGCTAAAACAGTAGCACAACAATCCAAATATGGAGATCACTTATGCGGTGTAACCTTAAATCGATTTTGCGGCTCTGGCTTAGAATCAATTAACCAAGCAGCTGCTTATATAAAATCTGGTTATAGAGATTTAATTATTGCTGGAGGAGTAGAAAGTATGTCTCGGGTAAAAATGGGATCTGACGGTGGTGGAATGTTTATTGATCCAGCAGTTGCAATTCCAGGACATATTGTACCTCAAGGGATTTCTGCTGATTTAATCGCTTCAAAATATGGATATTCAAGAAATGATGTAGATCAATTTGCTTATGAATCTCAAATGAGAGCGTCTAAAGCCGAAAAAGATCAACGCTTTAAATCGAGGATTTCTGTAAAAGACATTAATGGAATTTCAGTTTTAAATAACGATGAAAATGTAAGACCTAGTACTACAATTGAAGGATTAGCTAAATTAAATCCCTCATTTGCAATGATGGGTGCTATGGCCGGGTTTGATGCAGTCGCAATAGATCGTTATCCAGAAGTTGAAGAAATAAATCATGTACACCATGCAGGTAATTCTTCTGCAATAGTGGATGGAGCAGCTATAACCTTAGTTGGTAATAAAGAGATGGGTCAAAAAATGGGATTAAAACCAAGGTTTAAAATAAAAGCTGCATCCATCCATGGTACAGATCCTACCATAATGTTGACAGGTATTGGACCTGCTTCCCTAAAAGCATTAAAACAAGCAGGGATGATTCCTACAGATATTGATTTATATGAAATCAATGAAGCTTTTGCTGGTGTCGTTATTAAAGCTATGGATGATATCGGAATTGATCATTCTATTGTAAATGTGAATGGAGGAGCTATTGCTTTAGGACATCCTTTAGGTGCAACGGGTTGTATGCTTACGGGAACCTTAATGGATGAATTAGAACGAAGAAATCTAAATACAGGTTTAATAACACTTTGTATTGGTGGTGGAATGGGTATAGCTACTATTATTGAACGAGTTTAATCACCTCATTTACTTTTAAATTGAAAATAAGAAATGAATAATATTTCAAACGATTTATATAATTTAAAAATAGATAATGAAGGCATTGCTACATTAACTATTGATCAAAAAAATAATCCAACTAATCTCTTTAGTACTCCTTTTATAACTTCTTTTCTTGAAGTTTGTCATCAAGTGATTCAAGATGAATCAATCAAAGGGATGATTGTAACTTCAGGTAGAAGTATGTTTATGCCTGGTGCTGATTTAAGAGAATTGAGCACTATGGGACAAGATCCAGAAACAGATCTGAATAATATCCTACAGATGCACCAATCGTTTCGGGCAGTTGAAATGGCTGGAAAACCCATTGTTGCTGCCATCAACGGAACCGCTATGGGCGGCGGTTTGGAGCTATGTCTCATTTGTCATCATAGAATTGTATTAAATAATCCGAAAATAAAACTCGGTTTCCCAGAATCCAAAGTGGGTTTATTACCTGGTGGTGGTGGAACAATTAAAGCGCCATATTTAATGGGAATTCAAAATGCTTTGATGTATTTATTGCAAGGAAAAGAAGTAAGACCGCAACAAGCATTAAAAGATGGTTTAGTCGATGATCTGGCAGAAATTAATGATGAATTAATTGCTAAAGCTAAAGATTGGATCAAAAACAACCCTAGCCCTGTTCAACCTTGGGATAATAAAAAATATAAAATTCCAGGTGGTGGTGTTTGGTCTCCTAAAGGAGCTCAAACCATTATTGGTGCAGTTGGAAATGTTTCTAAAATGACACATGGCAATTATCCCGCTCAAAGATGTATTTTAGGCGTTATACACGATGGTCTTCAAGCTCCAATTGATAAAGCATTTGAAATTGAAGCAAGATATTTTATCAAACTACTTTCTAGCAAAGAGGCAAAAAATATGATACGAACTGGTTTTGTGGGAATGCAAGCTGCTAGAAAAGGAAAAGCAAGACCAAAAGACCAAGAAAAGTATGAAATAAAGAAGTTGGGTATATTAGGAGCAGGTATGATGGGGGCAGGTATTGCTTATGTTTCTGCTAAGGCTGGGATGAATGTCGTATTAAAAGATACTAGTAAAGAAAATGCTGAAGGAGGAAAAGAATACTCTAGAAAATTATTAGCAAAAGCCATTACTAAAAATAGATCAACTCCAGAAAAAGCTGAGAAACTACTATCCAAAATAACCACTACAGATCAAGTAACTGACTTAAAGGGTTGTGATTTAGTTATTGAAGCTGTCTTTGAAGATCCGATACTAAAAGATAAGGTGACGAAAGAAACAGAACAAGTACTTGATTCCAATAAAATATACGCTTCTAACACATCAACAATACCCATATCATTATTAGCAAAGTCTTCAGAAAGACCTGATAATTTCATTGGAATACATTTCTTCTCTCCTGTTGATAAAATGCCTTTGGTTGAAATCATTGTAGGTGAGAAAACATCTGAAAAAGCAATTGCTGCAGCCATTGATTATACAGTAGCTATTAAAAAAGTTCCGATTGTGGTTAATGATAGTCGTGGATTTTTTACTTCTCGTTGCTTTGGTACTTTCGTGAATGAGGGAATGTTCCTTTTAGAAGAAGGAGTACCAGCTGCTATGATTGAAAATATTACTAAACAAAAAGGAATGCCTGTTGGTCCATTAGCTGTACACGATGAAGTAACACTGACATTAAGTAAGCATGTTATAGAATCTGACCCAAATCAAGAAAGAAGTCCTGAAAAAGAGCGATCATATCAATTGATATTGGATCTAATTGGAAGAGGACGAACGTCTAAAAAAGATGGTAAAGGTTTCTATGATTATCATGCTAATGGAAAGAAAAAGTTATGGCCAGAATTAAGTACCATATTTAATGCTAAAATTGATGCTTTAGACAAAGAAATGATTGCAAAGAGAATAATGCACAGACAAGCTTTAGAAAGTTATCGTTGCTTAGATGAAGGCGTTTTAAACTCGGTTATCGATGGTGATATCGGTTCTGTATTAGGATGGGGCTTCCCGATATATACAGGAGGTGCTTTATCCTATATTGATTTTGTCGGTATGGATAATTTCATCACAGATTGTGATAATTTTAAAGAAAAATATGGTTCACGTTGGGAGATACCTCAAAGCTTAAGAAAATTAGCTGAATCAGGTAAATCTATTCATGAATTTTCTAAGTCTTAATTTTAGGAATGGATTTATTATCAGGCATTAAAATTTTTGATTTTACAAGGCTTTTGCCTGGACCAATAGCTACCCTACTCTTGGCGCAAATGGGAGCTGAAGTCATCAAGATTGAATCACCAAAACGTTTGGATTATGTTCGTTTTAGTGGTCCACAAATTGATGATGCAAGTTTTTTATATCATCAATTAAATCATAATAAAACACTTCACTCAATTGATTATTCTAATATAAAAGGAAAAAATCAATTATTAGAACATATTAAAAATGCAGATGTTCTCATAGAACAATTTCGACCTGGAGCGATGGATGCTTGGGGATTAGGATATAAAGAAATTAAAAAGATAAATCCGAATATTGTTTATGTATCCATTACAGGTTATGGTCAAGATAATGATTATTCGAATGAAGCAGGTCATGATTTAAATTACCTAGCTTATTCTGGAGTTTTAAGCTTAATGAAAGACGATCAAGGCAAACCTAATATTTCAGATACTCAATTTGCTGACATAAGTGGTGCGTATATGACAGTTATTGCTACCCAATCCGCTATCATTAAAAAATTAAAAACAGGAAAAGGATCTTTTGTAGATGTTTCTTTGACAGATGCTATGAATCCATTTCTTACTTTACCTTACTCCCTTTTTCAAGGTGGAATTGATCAAAATGTATTTAACTTGATTAATGGAAAAACAACAGTAAACTATGCTGTTTATATCTGTAAAGATGGAAAGTGGCTTACTGTTGCTGCAATGGAAATTAAATTTTGGAATAACATCTGTGATGTCCTTAAAAAACCAGATTGGAAAAGAAAAAGTCCTATTGATTTAATGAATCATTCATTTCCAAAAGAAGAAGTTGAGCAACTATTTAAAAACAAAACCAGAGATGAATGGCTTAACGTTTTTAAAGGACATGATGTTTGTATCGCTCCTGTTCTTGAATTAGAAGAATTAAGAGATTCAAATTATCATAAAACAAAGCATACTTTTCAAAATTTAACAACTAAAAAAGGATCTAATTTTAAGGCTATAAAAATTCCTTTTAATACTAAGAATTAAGAATATGGAATAAAAACAATATCTCGCTTCTACCCTATTAAAAATAAAAAAAGCCATTATTTCATCACTGAAATAATGGCTTTAATTTTTATCGAACTAAGGTTAAATCTCCTTTAAAGATTTTCTTGGTTCCATCAATAAACTGAACTTCTGCATAATAAACAAATACAGCAGGATTCATTTCTTTTCCTCTGAATATACCGTCCCAACCTATTGTATAAGAATTCGGCTCAAACGGTTCTTCTGCATCATAAACCAATTCACCCCATCTATCAAATACTTTCAGTTCTGTAACCATTTCTACACCAACTCCTCCATATACTGTAAATAGATCATTATAACCATCATTATTAGGCGAGAATGTATTTGGTATATAAATAAGATCCTGGTTCGTAATACGGATTAATGATGTAGCTGTTGCAGAACATCCATTCTGATCATAAACGGTTACTTCATATAAAGTAGTTTCTAATGGTGAAGCTGTTGGATTTAAACAATCTGAACAATCTAAACCAATACTTGGACTCCATGAAACAGAATCAATAATCGCAAATGGATTCAATGTCGTTACAATATCAATGCTTTCGCCTAATTGTAATAAAGTATCAATTGGATTTACAGCTAATGTAAGATCGACAGGATCATTAATGGTAACATTTTGATCGTGAATACATCCATTCTGATCTTGAACACTTATTGTGTAATTACCTGCACCTAAATTATTAAATAAAGTATCTGCATCAAATGCATTACCATTAATTGAATAATAATAAGGAGCTACTCCTCCAGTTATAGATACTATTTCAATAGAACCATTATTTTCACCAAAGCAATTCGGAGATACTACATCAATATCCATATCAATAACTGCTGGTGAAATTATAGTAAATGATTCTGTTTGAACACATCCATCAGCATCAACAACTGTCACTGAATAATTACCTGAGCACAATTCATCTATACTGTTACTAGTTAAGCCATTAGACCATAGGTAAGTAATAGGTTCTTGACCATTTATAACAACAACTTCAGCACTACCATCACATTCATTTGAACAACTCTCATCTTGAGAATCTAAATCAATTGATAATGTGTTTTGACTTCCAATATTTATAGTGAATGTTTCATTACATCCCAATGCATCAGTTACAATTACTGTATTTACTCCTTCACATAAATTAGTTGGATTTTGATCAATTGCTCCATTATTCCAATTATATGTATAAGGAGTTATACCACCTGCTATTGTAATATCTACTGTACCATCACATGCAGAACAATTAGCATCTGTAGTACTATTTACAATAATATTTAATGCCTGTGGGCTATTAACCGTCTAAGTATTCGAACCAGAACAATTATTATTATCAGTAACAACAACTGTATATGTTCCTCCTGACGATACTTCTACAGATGGGTTGGAACCAATCAATACATTGTTATTATCATACCATTCATAACTATTATATCCAGTACTTGCATAAAGTGTTGTTGAACCTCCAAAGCAGAAATCAACGTTACCTGTAATACCAGGTATTGGATTTTCATTATAAATCAAGTTTATAGTCACTATAGAATCACATCCTAAGAATGAAGTTAATGTCTCTGTCCCTGTAGAATTGTCTTCATCGTATGTTGTTCCATTAATGATAACCGAATAACCATCATTTTCACAACCTACATAATCTTCATTGCCATAAACTATATCATTATAAATCAAGTTAATGGTCACAATCGAATCACATCCTAAGAAAGAAGTTAATGTCTCAGTACCTATAGCATTATCCTCATCATATGTTGTTCCATTAATGATAATTGAATACCCATCATCTTCACAACCTACATAATCCTCATTACCTAATACTGGAGCTAAATAAGTTAAGTCTATAGTGATAATACTGTCTGTATTTAACCAAGAGCCTCCAAATATAGTATCTATACCAGAAGCATTACTTTCACTATATGTAGTACCATTAACCAAAACAGTATAACCATCACCTTCACAACCTAAGTATTCAATCAAATGTGTTGATACTGGATGATAAATTAAATCAATTGTAACGATCGAATCACAACCATTTGCATTGATTAAAGTATCTAATCCTGATGAATTTGATTCACCATAAACTATACCGCCAACAGTTACGGTATAACCATCATCTTCCTGTCCAACATAAGATTCAAATCCTGTTGTACTTGGATTAAAGATTAAATCAATAGTTACTATTGAATCACATCCATTTGCATTTAATAAAGTATCAACACCTGTTGGATTCAATTCATTATAAATATTACCATCAACAATTACTTGGTATCCATCGCCTTCACAACCTACATAATCTTCTAATGATGTAGTTGCTGGATGATAGACTAGATCTACTATAATTGTACTATCCGTTCCTAAGTAAGACCCTCCTAAGATCACTTCTGTTCCTGATGGGTTTGATTCATCATAAGTCACTCCATTTACTGGAATACTATATCCATCATCTTCACAACCTTCATAAGTAATCGTCGTAGTCGATGTTGGATTAAAGATTAAATCAATAACTATAATTGAATCACATGTATTAATACTGCTTAAGTTCTCAATTCCTGTTGGATTCAATTCATTATAAATTGTTCCACCTACTGTAACCGTATAACCATCGCCTTCTTGACCCACATAATCAATCGTATCTAAATACGTTGGGTGGAAGATTAGATCAATCGTTATGATCGAATCACAACCGTTTGAATTTAATAACGTATCTACTCCAGTCGGATTCGATTCATTATACGTAATGCCATCAATGATCACTTCAAAGCCATCGCCTTCACAACCTACATAATCTTCTAATGATGTAGTTGCTGGATGATAGA
>JAHDFV010000106.1 GCA_020627985.1 Saprospiraceae bacterium | reverse complement strand
GTAATATCTTTAATTAATTTTTTTAAAGGATGTCAATAAATTCTATATTTTCTTGATCTGCATATTTAGCTTTTAATTCATTTAATGCAGGCATCTCTTCTTTACAAGGAGCGCAATTAATAAACCAAAAATTAATTACGGCTATTTTTCCTTGTAATTTTTCGAGATTCCATTCTTTTCCATTTAAATCAACACCCGTAAAAGCTGGAGCATATTCTAATTTAGTTTCCATTCCTGGAGGCAATGGTATTTCTTTTTCATCATCAACTATTTCTACATCACCTTCTTTTAAAAGAACAATGGCTTGCGGTGTTCTTTCCGTATCCCCATACACTTCATATACAAATTCATTTTCACGCATAAAGTTAACCAAGGGCATTCCTTGTAAGATCGTTCCTTTCATATCATAAACAGGTAAGGTCTTTCCATCAATTGTCACAACATAATCACCTAACTCAGCGGTAGACATTTTCTCTAGACCTTCTAAACGATCTTGTAAAGTAATAATTTTTACCTCTTCTTTTATTTTGGTTTCAGAAACATCTTTTTTGGGTTTACAACTAAAAAGAATAGAAGAAGAAATTAAAAAAAGGAGAATCGTATATAATGAAAATTTCATGTTTAATATTTTTCTGTAAAGCTAAGTCGATAAAAGATAAAAATTAGTTAATAGAAGCATAAAAAAAAGAGAGATTCGCTATTTTATAACGAATCTCTCTTAAAAAAAGAAAAGGGATGCTTTCCAGCCTCCCTTTCTATAACCAACTAAACTCAAGAACTATAATTCTTAAGGTTCGTTGGCATTTTTTATTCACCAACGACCTCTTTTCTTAAACCTAAAATATGCTGTAAAGATGTAGTTCCCTTATAGGATAACCAGTACATAACTGGCACCACAACCAATGTTAATACCGTTGCAAAGACTAAGCCATAAATTACAGTCCAAGCCATCGGCCCCCACATCGCTACATTATCTCCTCCAATAAATACTTGAGGATCAAGATGAGAAATTAAAGTAAAGAAATTAAAATTAAAGCCAATTGCTAAAGGAATTAATCCAAGCACTGTAGTAATTGCGGTTAATAAAACAGGACGCAAACGAGTTGCTCCTCCTTGAATGATTGCCTCTTTAATTAATGCAGCAGAAAGTACTTGATCTCGATTTAAATTTAATTCTTTTCTTTTTCTTTTAATTAATAAATCAATATAATCGATTAATACAATGGCATTATTTACTACAATTCCTGCAAGAGAAATAATACCTACGCCCGTCATAATTACAACGATATCTTCACCTGAAAACAATAGTCCAAATAAAACACCAATGGTACTTAAAACAATGGATAATAAAATAATAATGGGCGAAGTGAAGGAATTAAATTGAGTTACTAAAATGATAAAAATCATAAACATCGCTAAACCAAAAGCAAGGACTAAAAATTCCATATTTTCAGCTTGTTCTTTTTGTTCTCCAGTAAAAACAAAAGACATGCCTTTTGGTAATTTATAATTTTCCATGCGCTCTTCTAATTGAGCAACAATTTCATTATTATTAAATCCATCTAAAATATTAGAAGAAATAGTTACCATCCGATTCATATCTTTTCGTTTGATTGCGGTGTAGGTTTCTCCTCTTTCAATATCTGCTACAGATTCAATGGGGACTTGTTTTACTTTGCCATCTCCACGATCTCTAAAAGTAATTTTCTGGGTAATTAATGCTTCTTTATTATTTCTAAATTTATCATTTGAACGCATGATAATCGGATACTCATCTTCTCCTTGTTTAAATTTAGAAATTTCCATACCATACTGAGCCGTTCGAATCGCTACAGCAATATCTCTAGTATTAATTCCAAATAAACGAGCAGATTGCCGATCTATTTTTACAGTCTGTTCTGGCTTCGCTAATTTTACATCCACTTTTAATCCTTCAATCCCTTGAATATTTAATGCATTTAAATACTCAACAATTTTCTTGGATTCGACCATAATACCTTCCAAATCATCTCCGACTAATTCTATATTAATTGGTTTTCCTGTTGGTGGACCATCTGCATTTTGTTCAACCGATATTTGTACCCCAGGATATTTTCCTAATACCGCTTTTCTAATTTCATTCATGGCATCTTTACTCGATAATTCTCCTCTTTCAGCCGAAGGAATAAATGCCACTGTTAAACGAGATTTATTCGGTGAAGAACCTGGATCAGGTGGACCATTTGGATCCGCTGTACCCTCGCCTATTTGCGTTAAAATAGATTCAACGATCGGCATATATTCTTTTACGGCATCCGTTACTTTCTCTTCCATGTCTCTCATTAAAACATTGGTCTCTTCGATATCCGTTCCTACATCTAATTCAACAAATGCATTCACATAAAGTGGATCAGCAGTTGGGAAGAATACTTGACCTGGAGGAAATGCAGACATTAAATAAAAGGACAAGAATAATAAGCCTATTGTACTACCAAATAATGCTAAAGGATTTATTCTTCCTTTTAAAGTAAATCGAATAAAACGATTGTACGCTTTTTCTAAAACAGGTAAAGCCTTGCCTTGAAAGAAAAAAGATGCGGGCCTTAAAAAGACAACATTTAATAAGGTAAAAATAGATGCAATTCCTAGTAAATTTCCGAGCCATCTCATATCTCCTAATGGTCCATCAAATTCCATTTGTCTAGAATACTCAAGATTACCATAAGAAAAATCAGTAATAGAATTTAATCCTGAAATTAAATACATGCCAATGGCAAGTAAACCTAACACCCCAGAGATAATTAAACCTCGAATTAATTTACGCCTTTGCTCCTTTTTACTTTCTGCTTTTTCATCAATTTTCATTAATACTCTGGTCAATACAGGATTAATTACCAATGCAACAAACAAAGAAGATGATAAAACGATAATTAAAGTAATGGGTAAAAATTTCATAAAGCTACCCATAACTCCAGGCCAAAATGCCAAAGGAATAAATGCAGCTAAAGTAGTTGCTGTTGAAGCAATAATCGGCCAAGCTACTTCACCTGCTCCTCTTTTTGCTGCCTCAATTCTAGGTACACCTTCTGACATATATC
Organism: Saprospiraceae bacterium; assembly: GCA_020627985.1. Classification (GTDB taxonomy): domain Bacteria; phylum Bacteroidota; class Bacteroidia; order Chitinophagales; family Saprospiraceae; genus JAHDCE01. Next base: position 8,803 of record JAHDFV010000106.1, on the reverse strand, counting down.
GGTAGATATTTTCTACTACTACAATTCCATTATCCACCAACATTCCCAGTGCTAAAATCAAGGAAAATAAAACCACCATATTCATGGTAACACCCATCATATTTAATATCATGATTCCCATTAACATGGAAAGCGGTATCGCAATTCCAACAAACATAGCATTCCGAATTCCAAGGAAAAATAATAAAACCAATACAACTAATATCACTCCAGAAATAATAGAATTTTGAAGATTCGAAACTTCATTTCTTGTATTAATAGATTGATCATTAAATAAACTGACATTTAAATTTTCTGGAAAGAAATCTTTTTTAGCCGCGTCAACAATTTTCTTTATTTCATCAGAGGCATCTAATAAATTAGCTCCTGACTTTTTAATTACATCACAGGAAACAACAGGTAATCCCTCAGAACGAGCATAACTGGTTCTTTCCTCAAAATCAAATTTTACTCGAGCAACATCTCTTAAATAAACAGGAGAACCTCTTTCATTTTTTAGAACAATATCTTCAATTTCTCTAGCCGATTCAAAAAGTCCAACTACCCGAACGGCAGATCGAAAACCATTGCCGACAATTTCACCAGCAGACATGGTTACATTTTCTTGTTCTATCGCTTCTTTAATATCATAATAAGAAATTCTACGCGCTTGCATTGCGGTTAAATCCAATTCAATTGCTACTTCCTTATCAACAGATCCCTTAATTTCTACTTCAGAAATTTCAGTTAATTGTTCAATTTTATCTTGAATATATTCTGCATAATATCGAAGTTCATCAACACCATAATTACCCGATAAATTAATAGATACAATCGGTAATTCTGCAACATTTACATCTTTAATAATTGGATCTCTCGGAATATCATCTGGTAATTCTGCTTTCGCTTTATCAATAGCATCTTTTACATCAATTTTCGCTTCATCTATATCTACATCAGAATTAAATTCAACAGCAATAATGGAAAAATCTTGCATGGATGTCGATTCAAAGAATTTTAATCCTTCAATTGATTTTAATTCTTTTTCTAATGGTCGAGTGACTAAATTTTCAATGTCAACAGCTGAGTTTCCTGGATAAGGTGTGTTGACAAAAATTGTAGGCATCGCTACCTCAGGATATTGTTCTTTAGGAATACTATTAAAGGCCATCACACCAAATAATAATATCATAAAAGTCAATAATAAAATAGTCAATACATTATCAACCGCCCAAGAAGTTAAACCAAACTCTCGATCTCCGCTTTCATCATGGGTTTCATTTATATCAAGCTTTTCTTCTTCAAAATTGAGTACTTCAACAATGGGTTCATCTTCTTGAATTTCATGGTCAATTTCTTCCGGTAAAGAAGTATCCTTTTTATTCAATAAAGGATCATTATTTTTCTCTTCATCATTCGGAAGAGAATTTTTATCATCGTCTTTTTTAGCCATTGTTCTCTTCAGGTTTTGGTTCTACAATTTCTACTTCAATTAATTGTCCAGCAGACAATCCTCTTCCACCTTTAGCAATTATTAATTCTTCTCCTTCTAAACCAGAACTCACTACAACTAATCCTTCTTCAGAAGCTCCTGTTTCAATAATGATTTTTTTCACCACTTCTCCTTCTTCATTTTCATCAACGATATATACATAATCATTTCCTCCCAAATCTTGTCGAACTAATTCTTCGGGAATCATGACAGCATCTTTAATGGTTTCATCATTAATCATCATCATCGCCAATAAATTCGGTTTTAATATTCCTCCTGGATTAGACATAGAAACTTCAACTTCAAAAGTTCTATTGGCAGCATTTACCGTTCTTCCAATTTGACTCACTCTAGCTTTTTTCTCTTCATTTATTGATGGAAAAAGTATGGTGACTCTATCTCCTCGTTTTACATTTTTTAAATATTTTTCAGGAACTCCAGCAATTACTTTTACTTTAGAAGTATTCATAATCATTAAAATTGGAGAACCTGGTCCAGCCATTTCTCCTTGCTGAATTAATACTCGATCTATTACTCCAGATACAGGAGAATAAACTTCTGCTTTCGTTTTTTGAAACTTTACTGCATCAATAGATTTCTGTAAACTTTCCATATTATTTTTGGCTTGCAAAAATTGAATTTCAGAGCCAATATTTTGATCCCACAATCTTTTCTGACGTTGATAAACTGTTGTAGCTAATTCTAATCTTTTTTCTAATTCTGCGACTTGTTTATCTACAGCTTCCAAATCTAGTCTTGCAACCAAATCTCCTGATTTAATATATTGACCTTCTTCCCAAGCCATTTGAATTAATCGTCCTCCAGATTCACTACTTGCCATAGTCGAAGTTTCTGATCGAACAGATCCTTGAACTTCTGCATAAGATTTAAAATCCTGTTTAAAAGATTTAATAGCAGTCACAGAAATCTTTTTGACTACTGTTGTATCTTTTTCTTCTATTTTTAACTCCAATTCACTAATCAACTTATTAATTTGTTGTTGTGATTTTTGTGCTTCAGAAAGTAATGATTTTAATCCACCTAAATCTTTAGGTTGTTTTTCAGGTAGCGTCAATGTTATTTTAGTATCATCAACTTCGGGCTGACATGATATTAAAGTTCCTATAGCTAATAAAAGGAATAACCACTTTTTCATTTTTATCTCTTTACTATTTCTTAAAAATCTTTTTATCGACCTAATGCTTTATCTAATGTAACTTTAGCAACCAATAGATCATATCTAGCATTTACATAATTAGCCTGTGCTTGAAACAACCCCTGCTCCGCAGTTGTAATTTCTAAACTAGAACCTATTCCCTCTTTATATTTAATTTGAGATGTTCTATAAATTTTTTCAGCTAAGGCTAAATTCTTTTTTCGATCCTCTACCCTTTGTTTCGCATTGACATAATTTGTTCTTCCATTTTGGATTTGTAAATCAATTGCATTTTCTAATCGATCTCTTCTATTTTTAACCATTTCTAATTGAATAGCTGCCCGTTGCACCTTCGCTTTTTTATCAAATCCATCAAAAATGGGTACTTTTAATTGTATCCCTAATATACCTGTATCATACCAAGAACCATCTTTAAAATTATTCCCTTGCCAATTCCAATTATAAGCGCCAAAGGCTATTAACTGGGGTAAATAACCATCCTTAAATCGCTCTACATTTAATTCATTTAATCGGATCGCTGATTGAACCACTTTATATTCTGATCGACCTGTATAATCAACATGACCTGTTAAATCTTCTTCTGAAGGAATCAATAAAAGTCGATCCAAATTATCTACAACCTTTAATTTTTGTTGCATAGGATAACCCATCACAAATTTTAAATAATTTAAAACCAATTCTTTTTGATGAATTAAACTTTCTTGTTCTGCATTTAAATTTGCGACAGATAATTGTAATCGATCTACGTCTAATTGTTCTACAAAACCCGCTTTATACAACTCCTGAGTTTCAAATAATAAACGTCTTACATTTTCTAGATTTTTATCTAAAATTTTACTGTTTTCTTCAATGATTAAAGCAGGTAAATATGCATCTCGAATAGTATTTCTAACTTCATCTTTTTTAGAATCTAAAGAAAGTCTCGCTTGATTGGTATAATATTTTGCTGCTTCTAATCCCGTAAAATAACTTCCATCAAAAAGCAAAGTTGAAAACTCTAATCCTAAATCAAATGTGTTCCTAGTGCCAAAAGTAACTTCATTATTAAAATTAGGATTAACCATTCCCGTTGTAGGGTCAATTCCAAATTCATCAGGTAAAATGGTCACAGGTAATTTAAAGTAATAACTATAATTTGATTTAAAATCTATATGGGGAATTCCAATAGATTTTGCTTCGACTACTCTCTGATCTGCATCAGCTACATCTAATAAACCATCTTTTATATCTATACTATTATTTAATCCATATGCTATTGCTTCTTCTAAAGAAAAGGATCTAGAATCTTGAGCAAAAAGTTGTCCGACAACAAATGTTACGATAAAAAGTAAGGGTAATTTTTTCATGCGTCTACTTTTTCTTTCAAATGTTTTTCTAATAAATCCAGCCCTTTTTTTGAGGCAATGCCGTGGATATGATAATTAATAAATTCAGTAAATAATTTCTCTCGATTATAATCACTCATTGGAAAAATATCTTCATCTACAAGAATTAATGATTTGCCTACATAAAATTTTGCAATAATATCTGGCTGAAGGTTTTCTCGGTACAAGCCTATTTCAATTCCTGTTTGAATATTGTTTTTAATGACATCATAAATATGAATCTGATGTAAAGACTGCATAAGATCCCAAGAAGGTTTATAATATTTCTGTAAGTCATACATCGTTGAAGGATTCACTTGGCGCAACATTTTTACAATGTGCCGAGCAATATTCAACATTTCATCTATAGGATCTTTAGAAATCGAAGTAATTTCTTCTATATCTTGCTTTTCCTTCAGAAGATGTAACTCTATCGATTTATTAATTAAATCAGCCTTATTATCTACAAATAGATAAAGGGTCTTTTTAGAAATACCTAAGGCTCTGGCTATATCGTCCATTGAGACGCTCTTTATGCCATATTTCATAAAGAGGTCATTTACCTTTTCAAAAATTTCTATTTCTTTACTCATTGATTGCAAATATACTATAAATAAACATTGGAAACTTTAAAAGGTTATAAAGTTTCCTAAGTTTTTTATTCATTTAACACTTTATATAAAATATAATTAGATAATCCTATCTTAGCCTTATGGCAATAACAAATTCGTATCACGCAATCGGTCTAATGTCTGGTAGTTCGCTAGACGGACTTGACATTGCCTATTGCCATTTTGATATAAAAAATGATCAAATCAAGTGGGAAATTTTAGAAGCAGAAACACTTGCTTACGATGAAAAATGGCAATTAAGATTATCTGAATTACCGAATCAATCCGCTTTACATTTTGCAAAAACCCATACATATTATGGTCATTATACTGGAGAATTAGTAAATCAATTTTTAACTAAACATAATATTGATCCAGATTTTATCGCATCGCATGGACATACCATATATCACTATCCCAACAAGCTCTTTACCTGCCAAATTGGTGATGGTGCAGCAATTGCTGCTAAAACAGGTTTACCTGTTATTTGCGATTTTAGATCACATGATGTTGCATTAGAAGGTGAAGGAACTCCTTTAGCACCTACTATTGACAAATATCTATTCCCTGAATACAGATTCTTACTAAATTTAGGTGGCATAGCGAATATTACTTACCAATTAAAGGGTGAACAAATAGCCTTTGATATTACTCCTTGCAATCAAGTTTTAAATTCGCTTTCAGAATTATTAGGATTAGAATATGATCATAATGGAGAAAATGCGGCTAAAGGAGAATTAATAGTCCCTCTTTATAATTTCTTGAATCAATATCCATTTTATAAAAGAGAACACCCAAAATCTTTAGATAACCAAGATATAAAAACGAAATACTTAGCTAAAGTCTTATCCTATGAAGCTTCTATTCAAGATAAATTACATACTGGTTGCAAAGTTTTTGGTCATCAAATTGCACAATCCATTTTAGCTCTTCAGCCCAATGAAGATGATAAATTACTGATTACTGGGGGTGGAGCTTATAATTCTTTTCTACTTCAATGTCTTTCAGACGAATTAAAAGAGAAATTAATTATCGTAAAACCTTCTAATCAAATTATTGAATATAAGGAAGCGCTATTAATGGCCTTACTAGGTGTCTTAAGAGTAGAGAATAAAGAAAATTGCTTTGCTCAAATTACAAAAGCTCAATCCAATAGTATAGGTGGAGCTATTTATCAAGGAATTAAAAAACACATTTAATGTCTAAAAAAGTACTTGTTACGGGAGGAACCGGATTAGTTGGATCACATTTAATCAAACTATTATTAAAAGAAAATTATAAGGTTAAGGCCGTTAAAAGAGCAACAAGTAATTTATGTTTAATTGAAAAATTCCAAGATCAAGTGCAGTGGGTTATTGGTGATATTTTAGATGTTCCTTTTTTAGAAGAAATAATCGAAGATGTAGATTGGGTGTTTCATTGTGCTGCTATTGTCTCTTTTTCTCCTAAAGAAAGGAAAAAGATGTATGACATTAATGTTACTGGAACAGCAAACATTGTCAATATCTGTTTGCATCACAATACTAAAAAATTAATTTATACTAGTTCAATAGCTGCTATTGGTAGACCAGAACGACAAATTGATCCTATTTCTGAAAACACTAAATGGGTAGAAAGTCCTCTAAATTCTGAATACGGCAAGAGTAAATTTAAAGCAGAAATGGAAGTATGGAGAGGCTATGCAGAAGGACTGTCTATAGCCATTGTAAATCCATCTATTATATTAGGAAAAGGACATTGGGACAATGGTAGTTCCAAACTATTTATGAAGGTAAAGAATGGACTTAAATTTTTCCCAAAAGGAAGTACAGGTTTTGTAGATGTTAGAGATGTAGTAGAAACGATGTTATCACTTGCGGAAAAAGATATTAATGGTCAACGGTATATTCTTAATGGAACAAATACTTCTTATCAGAATTTCTTGAATCTCGTTGCAAAGCATTTAAATGTCGAAAGTCCTTCAATACCAGTTAATCAATTAATACAAAGTTTAGCTTGGAGATTTGAAAAGTTTAGATCCTTTATTACTAGTAAACACCCTTTAGTTACAAAAGAAACAGCAAAATTATCATCCTTATCCTATCAATATGACAACCAAAAGTCGATTGAATTAGGAATATCATACCGTTCATTAGAAGATACTGTTGAACATACTTGCCAATATTTAATCGATTAGTTTTATACTTTTAAAAAACAATAGGACTATAATTGTTTTACTCCTTTTCAATTCTTCCTCTTTAATATAAAACATAAAAAAATCCCTATCGGATAACCGATAGGGATTTTAATATTGTAAGATACTTTTGATTAGTACTTCACTGGAGCAGAACCTGAAGTTCCGAATCCTGAAGAAGTTCCTGATGGTGATCCCATATCCATTTCGCCATTACAAATTCTGAACTCAACACGACGGTTGATGAAAGAAGATGCATTAGTATCAACTAGAGGAGATTCTTCTCCGCCATAGTTAACTTTTAAACGACTTGGTGAAATACCGTAAACAGATACTAAGTAATCAACAGCTGTCTTAGCACGGTTATAAGATAAAGTCTCATTATAACTGTTGTTGTTTAATCTATCAGTATGACCTACAGCAACTACACAGATTTCAGGACATTGCTTCATCACTCTTGCGATGTGGTGCAATTGAACTTTAGCGTCAGGCTTTAAGTTATACTTGTTAAGATCGAAGTGAATCATAGGTAAGAACCAATCTCCACAACCAGCTTGTTGAACAACTTGTGTTGTTCCGCCTCCAACTCTATCAACATCCCATTTTTGCTCTTTACCAATTCTAACGATGTCATCCTTAGTTAAGCAATCTTCACATACTTTAGGAGCAGCAGATACACCTTTATCATCTACAGATGATATTAAATCGTAAGGTGTGTAAGGCTCTTCATCATCACAATCGAATACACCGTCACCATCGCTATCTAAACGACGACCTCTTGTATCAACTGGACATCCTTCTGGGGTATCTGGCTCATCGTCGAAATCATCAACAACACCATCACCATCGCTGTCTTTCAATTCAAACTTACCATTACGCTTAAGTTCAGCTAAATCCTTCATAGAAGCATCTAGTGGATTCACCCAATAAAGAGGCTCTACAGCATCTTTACGCATAAGGTTGAAGTTCAATTTCAAGTTAGTGTAGTGAGGAACATCCACATTACGACCAGCAACGTGACCATCAAGATCATCATTTAAACTAATCATTGCTTGGTGCTCAATAGCTAAGTTAATTCTTTTACCGAATTTACGAGCTAAACCCATACCTACATCAACAGAAGGCATTAAAGAGAAATTGTCTTTCCCTAAAAGGTTAAAGTCTTGGTAACCAGGTACGCCTGTATCATCAGGTTCACCATTTCCATAGATAAAAGGAGTTTCATATGATTTATCTAAAACATCACTCTTGATGTCTTTGATACGATCATTAGCAAACCACTCAGATCCATTTTCTGTGGCATCAGTTACCCACTGCATACCAGGATCTCCAGCATTAACAGTGTTTGGACCATCAGAATTTGTATGGCGATATGCATCACCATTATCATCTAATAAATTTGTTTTACCTTTATAGTAAAGCAAAGATGGTCCTGCAAATACATAAAAGTTCCATTTATTCTCTTTCTTGTGGAAAAGAATATTAGAAATATTTGCAATGAAATGTACAGAACCCCAACCAGTGGTAGTTTTGTAATTTCTGTAGATATAAGATCCATGGTTATAACCAAGGGCTTCATATCCATCAGCTCCTCCTCTTGGCAACTGAATACCACTACCCTCATCATCATCTGATGTGTTGTAGCCCATTCTAGCCCATCTGTCCTCTAGACCAAAACTCTGGCCATAGACGCCTTGGATTCTCCAAGACATAGTATAGTTAATTGCTCTTCTTAAATGAAGACCAATTCCCCAACCTGGACGAGCATAAACGTCGCCGTGAATAAAGTGATGACCTATATTGAGACCTATTTCAGTCCCGTGTTTAGGTTTTGGAGGGAAATACTTGTCATCAGACATTTCAGTTTTCTCCTCGTCTTGGAATCCTTCTGAGGATCCGTCATAAGATGGTACGTCTAAACTACTTTGTGCAAAAGTAAAAGTTACACAAGATAGCAAAACCAACAAAGCGTAAATTCTCTTCGTCATAGGGTTTTACTTTGATGAT
>JAHDFV010000105.1 GCA_020627985.1 Saprospiraceae bacterium | reverse complement strand
TCCATGATCACTCGTTATTTAAAATTATTTTGAATTGGCAATTTAATCCTTATTTCTTTCAATTATTATTAATCAATTAATAAATTGCACTTAAGTAGGTATATGAATCAATCATTTATGGGTTAATTCATACATATCAATACTTCATCATACAAATGTAAAGATAAACCATGATCCAGCAAGTATTATTTGCCATCGTATTTATAGGAGCTTTCGGCTTTGCTTTTAATCGATATTCAAAGATTTATCGGAATATCATGCTTGGGAAAGATTACAAAGTCCAAGGAAGTGATTTCGAACGAATGAAAAATGTAGGTTTAATCGCCTTCGGACAAAAAAAGATGTTCAAACGCATGGTTCCTGCCATTATGCACTTTTTCATTTATGCCGCATTTATGGTAACCCAAATTGAGTTGCTCGAAATAATTTTTGATGGCTTTTTTGGGACACATCGTTATTTTCGACCCACTTTAGGAGGATTTTATGTAGTTGTTGTATCTATTATTGAAGTTTTATCAGTATTAGCTTTTATAGCAACTATTGTATTTTTAGCGAGAAGAAACGCTTTAAAGTTGCCTCGTTTCCATATGGATGAAATGACGGGTTGGCCTAAATGGGATGGTAATATCATATTGGTTTTAGAATTCATGTTGATCATTTTTATTTTTCATATGAATGGTGCAGATGAAGTACTTTATAATATGGGTGAAGCTCATGCAGAAGGAATGCATGGAGAGAAAGGGTCTTATGGTTTTGCGATTAGTCAATTTGCGGGCCCATTAATGTTTGGATGGTTATCTGAATTTGGTGATTTTGGAGTAGGGATTTTAAATATATTAGAACGTTTTGGATGGTGGGGACATATATTAACGGTTCTTGGATTTTTAATGTACTTGCCGTTTTCCAAGCATTTACACATTATGTTAGCTTTTCCTAATACATATTTTGCGCCTTTGGAGTCGAGAGGAGAAATGGAAAACATGCCTGATGTCATGAATGAGGTGAAGATGATGATGGGATTGACTGAAATGTCTGCTGATGCTCCAATGGATGAAGAGTTACCTGAATTTGGTGCTAAAGATGTATTTGGATTGAGTTGGAAAAACTTATTAGATGCTTATACCTGTACAGAATGTGGTCGTTGTACTTCAGTTTGTCCAGCAAATATAACAGGGAAGAAATTATCCCCTCGTAAAATCATGATGGACATAAGAGATCGGGCTGAAGAAGTAGGATGTAAGATTGATTCAGGAGAACAAAAAGTTGATAGTTTTGATGATGGTAAGTCTTTATTCGATTACATTTCTAGAGAAGAAATTCATGCTTGTACTACTTGTAATGCTTGTGTTGAAGCTTGTCCAGTTATGATTTCGCCATTAGAACCCATTTTAAAATTAAGACGCTACGAAATATTAACAGAATCTGCAGGACCGAGTGATTGGGTTCCCATGTTTACTAGTATGGAAAATGGGGGGTCTCCTTGGGCAGTAAATGATGCGAGAGATAAATGGGCAACAGATGCTTTGAGTGAGGATAAGTAATTCCACAACACAATATTTTGAAAATTAGGAAAAAGAAATAAAATGTCAGATAATAAACTTCAAATCCCAATCATGTCAGAGCTTGCGGCTCAGGGTATTTCGCCAGAGGTTTTGTATTGGGTAGGTTGCGCAGGAAGTTTTGATGCTAGAGCTCAAAAAGTTGCTGTTGCTTTCGCTAAAATAATGAATGAGGCTAAAATTTCATTTGCTATTTTAGGACAAGAAGAAAGTTGCACAGGAGATCCGGCAAGAAGAGCAGGAAATGAATTCGTTTTTCAAATGATGGCTTTACAAAACATTGAGACACTAAAAATGTACAATGTAAAGAAAATTGTAACGGCTTGTCCGCATTGTTTTAATACCCTTAAAAATGAATATCCAGCTTTAGGAGGGAATTATGATGTGATTCATCATACCCAATTTATTAATGATCTGATCAAAGAAGGTCGATTAAAGATGAAAGGAGGATCTGCATTTTCAGGAAAAAGAATTACGTATCATGATTCTTGTTACTTAGGAAGAGTAAACGGAGTGTATGAAGCACCTAGAGAAATTCTAGAAACATTAGATAATCACTTAGTAGAATTAAAACGATCTAAGACGACAGGATTATGTTGTGGTGCTGGTGGTTCTCAAATGTTCAAAGAAGATGAGAAAGGCGACAAAAGAATTAATGAAGAAAGGGTAGAAGAAGCGATTGAAACTGGGGCAGAAGTTATTGTTGCGAATTGTCCGTTCTGTATCACGATGTTATCTGATGGAATAAAAGCAAAAGATAAACAAGATCATGTCATGGTGGTTGATATTTCTGAAATGATCGTTTCGAATAAACGATTATAAATATAATTATTAAAAACAAAACGCTTCATTTAATTTGAAGCGTTTTGTTTTTATGGAGAAGTGATTTAAGAACATAATGTTAATTCCTTTGCAAGTCATTGAAACACAATACCGATAGCTATCGGTATCAGCTTTTTATCGATCCATTCCCGATAGCTATCGGGAATGAATCTCAAAAAGAGCTTTATCTTGTCCCGATAGTTATCGGGAAGCACTTACAAATCATTTTAACATTAGTTTTTAAATCACTTCAGAATTAAAATTTTTTATATTCTTCTAATTCTATAATAGTTTTAGTTTGATTAATATTAGTGTATATCAATTTCACAAAGCCAAAATTAGTATTAAAATACGAAATTAATTCTGTTGAACCATATTCATTAATAGCTGAACTTTTTATTTTATAACAATCTAATTCGCCAAGGGGAGTATTAATTTTTTTAAAATCTATAATTTCATATTCACATCTCATGTCTAAATTTCCTTCCCAAACTAACCATCTTTTATCTCCCCATTCTTCACCAGAAGGTCTTAAATAATTCCATTCCCATGTTGTGCCTATTTCATAAGGTGCTTGAATAAAAGGAAAAGGATTTAATTCAAGAATCCTAAACATCATTTGTCTAGGAGGATGCATCCAAACATTATTTTCATTTTCAATAAGACCTGTAATTTCTCCCAATGATCGATCACCACTATTTGTTCGGTAGAAATAATCGAAAACAGTTTGATTATAATCAGGTAACCTATCAATAAAAGGTTCTAAGCCAGATTTAATTGTTTGCTCAAAGGTTGTAATCGTACTACTTGTTATTTCATTTTCGGGTACATAAACCCAAGCTTTGTTACGTTCGATCGGAGATTCAATATCTAGTGCGCCATCATTTAATTCGAAATAAAATTTATTCCCTTCTAAATCTTCATGATAGAAGGAGTATTTTAATTTATTGCAAATACTGTATATTTTATTATTAGCATTATATCTATTTGGCTCAGTAATGCTTTGATCAAATTGTTCTACAAAAATTTCATTTTCTAAAACAAGTTCATAAACATTTGAATCAGAAATTGTGCATATTTTTTTATGGCAACTGACATTGAGTAATACTATAATAGTATAAATGATAATGATTGAACTGGATTTATTTATCATTGATATTATTTTTAATTTTTTCTAAAATTCTTTGACAAAAATTTATCTCTTTATTATTAATCTTATGAAGAGCAATTTCTCGATTATATTTAACGATTTCGGTTATCTTATCCATCATTAGGATAGTTTCTTTCGTGACTTTTATAGTATTTCTTCTACGATTATTTGGATTGACTTCTCTGGTGATAAATCCATTTTTTACTAATAAATCTATCATTCTCGTAACTGATGCAAAATCTTTAAAAATTAATTTAGCTAAGTCCATTTGAGTTATATCGGGTTGCTCAATTAGTTTTTTTAATAGCATAGATTGGTCAAGAGTGATTTTAGAATTAACTTTTCTAATTTCTAATTGAGCAAATTTTCGATATGTTTTTATAGTACTTTCAATCGAATAGAAAATAGTTTCTTCAGCTTTCAACATCGAATGTAAATTTATGTTTGACACAGATATATTTGATATATCAAATATAAGTTTCTTTTAAATTAAATTCTAACTTTTTCTTAATTTAAATTTTTAGTATATCAAAAGCTATCCTTTATCGAGTATAAATTATTTAATCAATAATAAAATCGATCTTTCTTGAGAAAATAATAGGATTCTTATATTTTGGGGAAAATTAAAAGATCACAGATTGGATCAAAGCGAAATCATAAAAAAAGCATATAATTATCCTTGTCCAGGATGCGGAGGTAAACTTGCATATTCTGCAGAAAAGAAGAAAATTGCTTGTGCATATTGTGGTTTTGCAGAAGACTATAGTCGGGCAAATGATCAATTAATAGAACATCCACTTGAAGAAGCCATTGAAGAAGCTCCAAAGCAAGTATTAGAAGACATTGGTAAAAAGGTTTTTGATTGCAATAATTGCAGTTCAAAATTCATGGTAGAGAGTGATAAAATCAAGGTGAAGTGTGGATTTTGTGGATCGAATAATGTAAATGTAGAAGCATTTGAACATCGATACATTAAACCTGCAGGAATCATTCCTTTTCAAATTCCTAAAGAAATTGCACAACAACGTTGGCGTAAATGGATCAATCAAGGATTCTTTCACCCTTCCAAATTAAAAAGGATGGCTGTGATGGATGATTTACATGGGATATATATTCCTTTTTGGACATATGATGCACAAACCGATTCAAAATGGTCAGGACAAAGAGGAACACATTACTATGAAACTAAGATGGTTCGGGTCAATGGTCAAATGCAATCACAACAAGTACAAAATACAAGATGGGAGCATCGTTCAGGACGTTTAAAACATTTTTTTGATGATATCTTAGTTGTAGCTTCTCATGGATTAGATCAAAATGATTTAAATAGGATTTTTCCGTATAAACTAGATCAGGTTGTGAATTTTGACCCTAAATTAATGTTAGGTTGGGAAGGTGAAATTTATAGTGTTGAAGTAGATGATGGTTATCAAATAGCTGATAAAATTATGGATCGTCGATTAAGGGATTTATGTGAAATTCAAATCGGAGGAGATGAACAAAGGGGAGTTGTTATTCAAACAGAAAAGTATTTAAAAACTTTTAAGCATATCATTTTACCACTTTGGATTAGTTCCTATCAATATCAAAATAAAATTTATCATTTTACGATTAATGGACAAACAGGTAGAGTAGGAGGTAAAAAACCTTATTCTCCTTATAAGATTGCTTTTGCAATATTACTATTTGTACTAATTATTTTAGGTGTTATTTTTTTAGCAGAATATTTAAAGACGAGATGATACAAATCTATATTACGGGGGGGACTTTTGATAAAGAATACAATTACATCACAGGTGAATTGTATTTTAAGGACACCCATTTACAAGATATGTTAGAACGAGGTCGGTGTACCGTTGATGTGGATATTAAGACGCTAATGATGGTAGATAGCTTAGAAATGACTGATGATGATAGAGATATTATTATTCACAATTGTAAACGGTGTAAATCAGAAAATATCTTGATTACACACGGAACAGATACGATTGTTGAAACGGCGAAAGCAATTCATAAAGCTAATATTAAGGATAAAACGATTGTTCTTTTTGGTGCAATGGTTCCTTATGCTTTTGGTACATCTTCTGATGGATTTTTTAATTTAGGTGCTGCATTTGCATTTGCACAAATGAATGACCCAGGTGTATTTGTTGCCATGAATGGTAAATGTTACAACTGGGATAATGTCCGCAAAAATAGAGATACTGGATTTTTCGAAAAATTAAAATAATAAAAAAGGCTTGTCAAATTAACAAGCCTTTTTTAAATTGAAAAAATTAATTCCGTAAATAATCAGGGACATCAATTTCTTCTACCATTTCATTCAAATTTTTTCCATTACTATCGAATACTAATAATTCAACCCTTCGATTTAACTGTCTTCCTTCTTCAGTATCTGCTCCATTTACATCATTTTTTGCAATGGGTGTTTCTTCACCATATGTATTTGTTCGTATTCTAGAACTACTAATCCCTTTAGATATTAAATAATTCTTAGCGGAATCAGATCTTCTTTGAGATAAGGCTCTATTGTATTCTATACTTCCTTTAGCATCTGTATGGGCTCTTAATTCTGTAGTATAATTCGGATTTTCTATAAGAATAGTATACAATTTATCCAATTCACTTTTAGAAGTAAATCTTAAAAATGATTTATCAAAATCAAAGAAAATGGATTTAAGATTACGAATTTGAGAATAAGGACTTGGAGGAGGCCTACGGCTTATATTACAAGTACATTTACCATATTTGGATAAATCCACAACATGAGAGTTAGTATAACCCAATGAAATGGCTTTTTGTGCTGTTTCTTGGGCACTACTTTCACTTGCAAACCCTTTAATATAATAATGATGTATATTATTTTGATCTATTGAAAGATAAACACCATCGAGGCCTTCGAAATAAGTAGTTGGAACAGATTTTTCAAAAGCACCAACTTGAACTACAATTTGAGCGTTTAAATGTAGACAACAGCAAAATGAGAATAAAATGACTAGGTTTTTCATGACTTTTGGTTTTATGAATAATATTTTTTTCATATTCAATAAACAAAAAAATCACGAAAAAAAGGATTTTATTTCTCCATAACTTCTCTAACTACACCTTCAATATCTTTAATTAGGATATATTCAGAGCCTTTTATAAGGTTAGAAGGAACAATAGGTTCTAAATCTTCTTTATCCTGTAAATCGTTTACTCTTACATTAATTTTATTACCATCTGTATCCTCAAAAAAATATATGGTCGCTCCTTTCAATTCTTTTGAACCATTAAAATCTGCAAATACCTCATTTTCTTCTAATTCGTAAGTACTTGATTTAGTTTCAGTCGTATAATCAATTTCTTCCTGATCGGAGTAATCGTTGGGTATTCTTTCTTCTGTATTTTTTTTGGTGAAATATTCACAAGAAAGTAAACTGAAGCAAAAGAATAATATGAATGATATCTGAGTAATTCTCATAATGTTAATTTTTCATCAAGATAATACTAGTTTAAATAAACGCAAATAAATCTAAATTATTTTAATCTGTTAAATATATCTGATATTGATTGTATTACGGGGATAAAAAGAATTCTAACAATTTTATTACAGCGTTTATGATATGGTTATATTTGATTGTAATCCTAGAAACTAAGAGGTGGAACGATATTTATATATACCAATCATTTTATTTTTTCTGATACATTGTTCAAATGTTTTCGGGCAAGTAGAAATTATATCTGATGATGAAACCGTCGTAATAGGTAATCATAATCACCCATTAGATACTTTAGATTTTCCTTGGATAGGCGGTTTATCAAGTCCTCAATTTTCCAATATTGATTTTAATCAAGATGGTATTAATGATCTATTCGTTTTTGATAGAAATGGATCTTCTTCTTATGCATTCATTCAGAATGAACCGCTAAATCAATCTTCTTATTCCTACGACAAAAATTTTTCTCAACAATTTTCATTAGAATCTTATAATTGGGTTCATTTAAAAGATGTTAATTGTGATGGTTTACCTGATATTTTCGCAGGTAAAGAAAATTATATTGAACTCATGATTTCCGATTTTGAAAATCAGAATTGGAGTTTTTCAATCCCTCAAATTTTAAACACTCCCGAAGGAGATATATTAATTGATGCTCGAGGATTACCTGGAATTGAAGATATAGACCATGATGGAGATCTAGATATTGTTATAATAGATCCTACAGGAAAAGCCGTTTGGTATAAAAATAATTCTTTAGAATTAGGAGAAGGTTGTACTGGAAATGATTTTATTATTGAAAATTCTAATTGGGGCGGATTTACTTTTGTCGATCGATTAATCAATACGGATGCTAGTCCTAAAAATTTACATGGTGGATATAGTTTATCATTAATTGATGTAGATGAGGATCAAGATTTTGATCTTTTAATTGGAGATGCATTTTTAAATCACATCACATATATTCAAAATAATGGGAATAGTCCTTTTACAGAAATAGATAGTTTATTTCCATCAAATAATGTTACAATAGATCTTCCATTCGGAACGATTTATCCGATAGATATTAATAATGATAGTGTGAATGAATTTGTAGCGACTTCTTCAGATTTATTCAATACAACACTAAATAGTATTTGGTTATATGATTCTAATTTTCAATTTATTCAAAATGATTTTCTACTTGAAAATACAATTGATGTTGGAAAAGGTTGTCATGTTTCTACCTTTGATTTTGATAATGATGGGGATGAAGATTTACTTTTAGCAGCAGAAGAGGTAAATAATGGGAATGAAATTATTTCTTATTTTCATTTATATGAAAATATTAGTACAGATAATATTTCTCAATTTAAATTTAAAGAAATTAATTTTTTAAATCTCCAAACCATAAACCTAAAAGGATTAGATGCTTCTTTTTATGATTGGGATTCAGATGGAGATGCAGATTTATTTTTAGGCACGCTTATTAATGGTATTCAATGAAAATACAGGAAGTAATAACTTAATTCAAATAGAAGAAGGTAATTTACCTTTTGCCAGTTTATTTATGAATGTAGATTTTCTTGACATTGATTTTGATGGGATCAAGGAAATGATTTTAGGGAAATATAATGGAAGAATATCTGTTTATAAAATAGAAACCAATAACAGCTATCCGGTATATAATTTAATTAATTCTTTTTATTGTGATATTCACAATTGGAACGGAATTGATCCTGGAAAAGCTAATGTGTCTTCTCTTTATATCAATGGAATTCCTTATTTAAGTATCAGTACTGCATTAGGAAATATTCATTATTACCCTATTCATGATACAACAAATGCTTGTCAAGAAGAAGAAGTCTTAGCTACAACGGATATTGATATTAAACATGATTATATTTTGTCGAATAATAAATCATTATTGATTTCTGGAAATTTAAGAGGTGGAGTAGAATTATATGCAATTTTAAATACTACAACTTCGGTACTTGAAATTAATAATTCGCCATTCGTTTCTATTTTTCCGAACCCTATTCTTAAAAATAATTTATTAAAAATTAAAACAAATCAAACAGAAATAGAATATCGTATTACTGATCTTTCGGGTAAGATTGTTTTAAAAGGATCGACAAAAGAAATTAAAATACCTTCTCAATTAAAAGGCATTTATTTTATACAAATTCTTTCAAAAGCAAAATTAATTCGAATTCTGAAATTAATCATATTATAAAAACAAAAAATTATGAAACTTAAATCTTTACTTTTAATTTTTACATTTATTTTTACGAGCGTACAGATGATGTTGGCTTGTGATTTTTCTGAACCGACTTTAAATAGTTTTAAAGTATTTGAAGATGCAATGGGGAATCCCATTAGTTATGAAATCAGTATTGATGTAACTTTAGGTGTTGGACCAACTGCTGCCGATGATGATACTGAAAATATTTATATCACATTACCCGTTGATGCAGATATTACTTCTTTTACTCCTGCATTAATTGCAACTCCATATATAGATTGTGATGGAAATAATTGTTATGATATGACTGGGAGTACTCATTCAGGAATGAGTAGTACGAAGCAAAATGTATTAGGATTTGAAACACCAGCAGTAGATAATATGTTTGCTTGGTATGATAATGAATTTGTGGATATACAACTTTCTTATACTGTCGTTATTCAATTTACCAGTACAACGGATCCAACGGGTAAAGATATTTATACTCATGGACAAGAGGCTTTAGATTATACAAGTTGGGGTGCTGATTCTGAAAGAGGAGTAGATATTCCTAATCCTCTAACTTGGGCAGTATCAACTCCAGGAGGAACAGGGTCTACTTGTGATAGTAATTGTGGAGCAGCTACTGCATATTGTGTACATCAAAGAATTTTACCTTCACCAACCATCGAAGTTTTACCTGTTGAATTAACTTCATTTACTGCTAGAACTAATAATGAAAATGTTGATTTAAATTGGGAAACAGCTTCGGAATTAAATAGCCAATCTTTTCAAATTGAAAAAAGTAATAATGGAGAAGATTTTAAAATGATAGGTGAAGTAAGATCTGCTGGTACAACTGCAGAAACGCAATACTATAATTTTACAGATAATAATCCTTCAAAAGGAACAAATTATTACAGATTGAAGCAAGTTGATTTTGATGGTACTTTTGAGTATACTAAAATAATTAATATTGAATTTTATAATCAAGGATTTGAATTTACAATTAAACCAAATCCTGCATCTGATTTTATTAATGTACAATTAGTGTCTAATGAAAGATCGGATTATAGAATTGAATTAATCGGAATGGATGGAAGAGTTGTAAGAACTTTTTCTGAGGAATTAAATCTTTTAAACGAAAATTTAAGATTAAATCTAACAAGTATTTCTTCAGGTATTTATTTCTTGAAAATAAATAATGTAAAACAAGTTACGACACAGAAACTAATGATTAAATAATTTTTATTTATTTAAATAGAAGAGGGATTACTTTGTAGTAATCCCTTTTTTTATGTAAGAATATAAAATTACATTTACAATCAGTATTAAAATAGAATAGAAATGAAACTTTAATCTCCATCTATAATTTTTTTTAATTTTTATTGTTTCAATTTCAATTCCATTCGCCCAAGCAAAAAATACATCAGCCATAGGCAACTGTCCAAGTAGATAATATTTATTCTTTTGATTAGATAAAGCAATTCCAAATCCTTCTATACTGTTTCTTAATCCTTTAGCAATATTTTTTTCTCCAAACAAAGCCATAGTTCGTTGTCCGACTACAGAAGCCGAACCACCAACAGAAAGTAGTACTGGACCTGAATCTATATCTCCTGTTGAATTAATTCCTTTTGGATATTCTCTTATTCCTGGTAATCCAAAACGATAAGCTAAAAAGTTTTCTTTATATAATTTAAATTGTTCTTTACCAAATTCTTCGTCAATTTCAAAAAGAAAATTAAGCATTAAACTCATAGAAGATCCTCTAGCTTCTTCGTAAAAAGGCTTAAAAGGACCACTGTCCGATAAATCCATTTCTGAATGGGGTATCATTCCTTTTTTATCTAAAGATCGTTTTACCCTTTGAATCCAATTAAAAATATCCTCTTCATATTTTTCTTCTAAAAAAGAATCATGAATTTTTAAACTGGCTACAGCAGTGAAAATATCAGCTGGCCAAACTTGATTCGGATAAGATTCTACATAAGGACTATGACCTGAATTAATAACAATTGCTATTTCTTCACATTTATCTTGAAATAATTTTAATTCACTAAAACTAAATTCTTGGCTAAGCGCTAATTTTTTGCCTAACAAATAAGTTGACCAACCTGTATAAAATGCTCCATCTTTTATTCTTTGTTCATGAGGAAAAATTCTTTTTCCATTCGTAGAATATATTTCATCTAATGCTTTCTCAATTTCTAGTAAACTTTCTTTATAAAAAGGATGATTTTTGTCCTTAATCTTTTCTGCAAATTCGACCCAAGCAAGCCCATATAAAACATTCATAAATATAAATCCTTCTGGATAAATATTTTGCATCTTAGTGGCAGCTTCCTGATCTATTTTAGTTCTTAAAAACCTTAAATGTTTCAGTTGATCCGAATTGTATGAAAGTTCATTCTTTGTAAGAAAAGTAGGTTGATAATAAAGTTTGTAGTTTATGAAAAAAAGATATGTATAGAAGAAAAATGAAAATATTAAAAATGTATATTTTATTGTTTTTAAAATCATTTTTTATCTATTCTCAAAGGTTATCTTAAACTATTTATTTCGATAAAATTCTTATTCATTATTTTGATCTTTAACTCCAATCGTATTTAAATAAATTAAAAATAAACCGGTGAATGATCCTGATACTCCAATTAAATAATCACCAGAATAAATTAAATATAAACCACTAAGAACTGTTACCACTCCAAAACCAATCCAGATCTTAGAACCATTATTTAAATCATCCATAA
>JAHDFV010000104.1 GCA_020627985.1 Saprospiraceae bacterium | reverse complement strand
TTAAGAGAAAATAGCGCCTTCCTAAGCAACACCAAATTGAATTCCCTCCTTTTTTAAAAGTAAAGGCTTTTTACCTATGAGACGAGTTATCACTACGTTATTACTAATGCTATGTTCATTATTTTCAACACAAGGACAAAAAATGTTTTTTGAGAGATTTGAATCAAAAGAAACTAATGTTGAGCATATTCTTAAAAAATATTCTAAGAATGGTTTTATACCCATTTTACAAGATGTCACCCATGATTTAGAAGGAAATATTCATGCAAAATATAAATACCGTAAAAACGGTATTTATCTAGAAGGATGTTTCCTTACACTTCATATGGATGAACTTGAAAGAGTCTTTTTAGTTAATGGTACTAAACTTTCTGGAACAATAAAAAAGAATAAAACCGAATTAATTAAGAATGAAATAATTGAGAATACAATATTAAAAGCACTCAATTCGACAACGTTTTCAATTTATGATTCTCATTGTCGTTCATTTATATCTAATGGTGATGTTGATGTAAAGAATTACGGAGAGGTTGTCTATTATTCCAATGAATTAGATGGCTTATTATCAGAAAAGGAGATAGCATTTAAATTTGATGTATTTCCTAAGAATAGTTTTCAATCCAAAAGATTTTATATTTCTGCTCTAACAGGAAAATTACTATATAAAGAAAATAATACAAGAAATGCTTGCGAAGATATAATTGTGTCAACTGATTTTATTACAAATGAAACCATCACCGTAAATGGAGATGGTAGCGGTAATCATATATTAGTAGATGAATGTAGGGGGATTAAAACTTTTTTATCCGATGTGAATTCTCCGTCTCCGTATATTCCTAGTTCAACAAATAATACAAATTTTGCAAATGCTACAGTTCCTGAAAAAGGAGCAGTTACAACTCATTATGTTGTTTCACAGGCTTATGATTATTTTGAATCTGCCCATAATTGGTCAGGCTTAGGAGGAGATACAATAGAAGCTATATATATTCAAGGCTTAGATAATGCATATTATGAACCTACAACAGGATTGTTAGCATTTGGTGATGGTGAAGGCCCTGGGAACATAATAAATAATTCATTAGCATCTTTGGAAATAGCTGGACATGAATTTATGCATGGTATCATTCATGAAACGGGATCCTTTTTTTATGGACAAGAATCTGGAGCAGTGAATGAGTCTTATGCAGATATTATGGGTTTAGCCGTTGAGAATTTTGCTTCTGGAGGGTTTAATTGGATCGTAGGAGAACAAAGCGCATCTGCTGGAGGTTTAAGATCGTTCGAGAATCCAGGTTTATATGGTCAACCTAATTGTTATAATGGACCAAATTATCAAAATACAGGTAATGGGAATCCTACGGATGAATTTGGAGTACATACGAATAGTGGAGTTATGAATTATTGGTTTTACTTATTATGTACTGGTCAAATGGGGTCTAACTGTTGGAACCCAGCATACAATTATGATGTATTACCTGCAGAATCACTTGCAATTGGACAAGGGTACAATAACTCTTTTGATCTTATGATTGATTTATTGTTTTATGCATTAGAGAATGGTTATGTAGGTTTGAATACAGAATTTATAGATATGAGAGCTGCTTCTATTGAAGTAGCACATGATATGGGTTTTTCGTGTGCTTTTAGAGAAAACCTTAAAGAAGCTTGGGCTGCAGTAGGCGTTGGAGAAGAACCTGATGGTTGCGGTATTTTTCCAGATTTATCAGTTCATTTACCACCTGTACCTTGTTTTGGAGAAGAAATATTTTTTTCAGTTACGCCTGATAACAATATAACTTATACATATGAATGGGATTTTGGAGATGGAATTATAATTGAGGCGGGATATGAAACAAGTCATGTATATTTAAATCCAGGTACTTACACAATAATTGTTACTATTACAGACAATAGTATTTCTGATGATCCAACAGTTGTCTTCGATCAAACGACTATCTCTATTTTACCTGATTGTGATCCTCCTATTAATAATGATTGTTCTGTAAATGCAGGAGTGATTCAAAATCTATGTTTTGGTGTAGATATCATTCATTTAGATGCTCCATTTTCATCAGCCTATGCATCTAACCCTAATATAACGTGGACAATAATAGATATTCCGTCTAATATTCCTCTAACAGATTTTCATATCATTAATAGTAATACTTATTCGCCTTCGATTGTATATCAAGGAGGGAATACTTTATTGCCAGAAGGAGAATATGTGTTTGAATTTTGTGTTGATTGTGAATCTTCAGGTATTATGACTCCAACTAGAAAATGTTCACAATCTGCTATAGTTAATATTTATAATGAACCGTCTATACCTCAAATACTAACAGGTCCAACTCTAAATGCTTGTAATGAAATAATTCTACCAATAATTCATCCTTCAATAGATGAATTAGGATCAAATATGGAATTAGAAATAAATGTATCTCCAAATAATTTTATTTCTGCTGAATATATTCCTGGTGAAGGGATAAAATTAGAAAGATATAAACCAAGTAGAAGTAATTATAGATATTGGAGAAATTACTATAATCCTACTTATTCTGTAAGTTATTATCTTGAAAATAATGGATGCAGTATTGAATCAAATTTTGTAACGATTGATTTCGTAGATACACAATACAATTACGAAGATGGCGAAGTCGATGCTACGGTATCGAAATTTATTGATGATTATTGCCACGGCCCAGACAGGGTTTTATCTGGTTCTAGACCAGGTGAAGGGACTCCACAATGGGAGATTTTATCCGTAGCGCCAAATTCAATGATACCCTTAGGATTAATAAGTACCGATGATAATGGAAATGCGATTATTTCATTTGATGAAAGTGGAGATTATCTATTTAAATATAGCGTTTCGGATCCAACAGGTATTTGTCCATACAGTGAAAAAATTATAGATTTTACATATATAGAATTATTAGAACAACCTGCGGTATTTAATTATATAAAAGAGTTTACCTGTGAAACAATAGATGAGGAATTAATATATCAAATATCAAACCCCCAAGAGAATAATGTTATTTATTCTTGGTCGAATACAGGTTTAGCAGAAGGGACATATGAATTTTCAAATATCTATGATCCTAATACTGTGATTACGTTAACACCTGGAAGTAATGGAACAGTTGAATTGATTAATGGAAGTTTCTTTGCGGAAATAACAGGAATCAAATATTTTATTGATCTTGAATGTAATGGAGAATTGTTAACACCTATTCAATTTCCAAATATCAGCTTGGAAGATAATGCTACAAATGTTTTAAATTATATAGCTGATGTTGGATTGGATTTTATTACAACAGAGGGAATTGATTGTATTGATGTTCAATCTAATAATGTTGAAGTTTTATATAATGGAGGCCCTCAATTGGCCTTATTGGTAGATGGTGTATATTATGAATGTGATGAAATGCCTTGTATTTATAAATGTATAAGTAAAGGATCATTTGAATTATTTCAAGGAAGTACACTCTTTTTAGAAGAGAATGTGAATTTCTTTTGTGAAAATCCAGGTGGACAATCACATGAAGTAATCATAAAGGATTTTATATTAAATCCTACCAGTCCTCCTAATGTAACTGAAGTATTTGATATAGTTGCAACTGATGTACCGCCAAATGTAACATTACCAAATCCCTTAACAATAAATAGTGTCATTACTTTATCTGAATTAGGAGAATATCATTTTACGATAAGTTATTCGTCATTTGTAGATGGTACTTTAGCTTGTAGTGATATAGGAGTATTAGATATTACAGTTCAAGAACCATTTGTTCCTTTTGCAGGAGAAGATCAATATGTTTGTCCAAATACATTGGTATATCTAAATGGCTCTCCAACCTTTGGTTCAATTGGAGCAAGTGGAACCTGGTTGCAAACAAGTTGTGGTGCTGATTGTGATGCCATTATTGTAAACCCTAACGATGCAAATACAGCAATTTTTTTCCCATCTGATGCTTGTAACAGTACTTACGAATTTACTTGGTTATATGAATCTGTGGATTGTACTCCATTAAGTGATAATGTAAATGTCTTTGTATTATCAGATGATGATGGTTGTGTTTGTGGTGGTTGTTCTATAGCTGTTCAAAATTCTATCAATTTGGATTGGTTTAATCAATTAAATAATGAAATTTCCTTTGAAATAGTCTACATTTTACCAATACAACAATTGCAAAGTAATCCAATACTTACTTTTTTAAATAGTCTTTCAGATTCGATCCATTATAATTTACAAGGGAATGTTCTAACGATGACAGGGGTCTTCGAATTACCACAAGAGATAACAGAACTTTGTATTAATCTTGATTTTCAAGGAAACGAAATTTGTGATGTTGATTTTTGCGAAGAAATTTGTGAAATAACAGATAATGAAATTTGTCCTGAACCTTGTTTTAAATACGCTCACGCTGATTCTATCATTATAGAATGTACGACAAATTCTGAAGGAGATTTATTGTATGATTTTGGTTTTTACTTCGATATATCCAATCTTCAATCCAATCAATTAATAATTTCTAGTTTATGGGGTACAATAACAAACTTAGAGATAGTGCCTATAGGTTTTTATGATTCTTATGTTTCAGGTACACTAATTCCAAATGGAATTATTCCTGAAGAAGAAATATGTCTAGATATTGATTTTACTCATCCTATTCTTTGTGATATGCAGGTTTGTAAGCCTAATCCAAATTGCGAATGTATTATTAATCATATAGAAATTGATTATCCAGAATGTATAGAATTAGGAAATGAATTCTGTATACCAATGACTTTTGATTATTATGGAGTATTAGGGCAATTGCAAATAGAAATAGGAGATAATTCTCCATTTGTTTTCGAAAGTGCAACAAACACTATAACAAATAATGCGCAAATTTTATTAGGCCATAACGAATTTGAATTGTGTTTCTACGCAGAAAATTGCAACCCATTAAATTTATTAGTTTTTAATGGAACAATAATAGAAAATAGAACTTCTCCAATAAAGGATAATTATTTAAATAGCAACGTAAAAAATAATTGGATCAATAATAATTTAGATCAGCTAGCCGAAGTACTAGCCCATCCAATTTTTGCTGCGCCTATAAAAAAACCTACTGAATTTGAATTATGTAGTTTTGAAGAAGTGGCTAAATTACCTTGTTGTGAAAATGAATGTGAATACGAATTAGATATAGAACTAAATGAAATCATTTGTCAAGCAGACAGCTCTGGCAATTTGATTTATGAATTCAATTTTAGTTATTGGGCATTGGATGGAATACCTTCGGATTTTATTTTGACCAGTTCTGAAGGTATTATTAGTAATTTATGGATTAACAATGATTACAATGTACCTGATTTAATTCATGTTAATGGTACAATTCTCCTAAGTAATCCTGCTGTTTCTCTTAACTTTTTCTTAGATTTTGAAGATTCAATACTTTGTGATACTGAAATTTCTGGTGGAATACCTAAATGTGATTGTGCAATTAGTAATGTTTTATTCGATTACCCAGATTGTGTAGAGCAAAATGTAGAATTTTGTGTACCATTCACTTTTGATTATTATGGATCATTAGATTTTGAAATGAATTTTGTATTGAATACAAATTCTCCTTATGAAATAACGAGTAGTAATAATTTCCAATTATTTTTAGGCAATAATGAAATTGAATTATGTTTTATTTATAATGGAGAATGTCATTTTGAAACAACGTTTTTAGACTTTATTGGAAATGTTATACTAGACAATAATCCTAATATTGGTGTGCCTCCTTCTGAAGCTCAGCATTATAGTCCAAGTATAATTGACGATTGTAGCATAATAGAATCTATTGAAATTCCCTGTTGCCCAGTTCCTTGTAAACAAGAATTAGATATTGAATTTTATGATTTGACCTGTGCTACAGATAGTTTAGGTCATCTTTTATATGAATTTGATATTAGAATATGGGATGTAGAAGGTTTACTTTCTACTTCAAATCCTTTAGATATAGTAGCATTGGATGGTCAAGTCTCAAATATTAATATTAATCTAAATTTCGATCCTGATTTACCAGAATTAGTCCAAGTAACTGGATTGGTTAGTTTAACTAATGCTTCAGATTCTCTCTTTTTATGGTTTGATTACTTAAATCCGAAATTCTGTGATGTAAGTACGAATCATTCTTTACCTAATTGTGAATGCGTACTTAGTAATACTACATTGCTTTATGATGATTGTATAACACCTGGAGAAGAGTTTTGTGTTATTTATACTTTCGATTATTTTGGTCCAGAAGGCTTATTTGCTACATTCTATGTTGATGAGATGAATTCAACAGACGGATATAATTTAATATCTGCATTGAATACTGAAACAGATTCGACAGAGATATTACTAGGAAGTAATACTTTTGAGGTTTGTTTTGTATTTGAAGGAGGCTGTAATGGAGATACTCACTTATTCTTTGATGCTTTAATCGATGGAATTGATTGTAAAATATGGGAAATGTTTGATGTTCCTTGTTGTGTAAGTGATCCATGTACTAGCTTGCCTGTATCAGATATATTTATAGGCTGTTCTAAAACAGATCTAAATGGATATGATATTACAATAGACATTTTAGATCCAAATCAATTAGGAACTTCTTTTAATTTAAGCTATGATAATGGTACTGTTTCTTCAGTTACAAATTATTATGTAGGGAATACTCTTGTTATTGAAACATTATTAGTTCCGAATAGCTTAGATGAAACGATGTGTGTAAATATTGATTTTACGGATCCTTCAATTTGTGATGAAGAAGTCTGTATAACACAACCAGATTGTAGCTGTAATCATATTACTAATTTCATTGCGGAATTCCCGACAGAATGTATTGAAGTAGGAACCGAATTTTGTTTCCCTGTTACATTTAATTATTCAGGCTTTTTATCTGGGATTCCATTTACTTTCGAAATGGATACACTTCAATCTCAAAATTATGAATTTATTAGTTATACTTCAATGGGATCCAATATTGATATTGTTCCTGGTTTAAATAGTTTCGAATTGTGTTTTACATATACTGGAGCTTGTTTTGGGAGTTCAATTTTAATCTTTGATATCGTTACAGATTCAGGTTGCTATGTACATGAAGAAGGTAATGTAAATTGTTGTTTACCATTTATAAACTCATATAACATGAATACTAAAAAAGTGAACACTTTTTTAAATACTATTAAGATAAATGCATCTCCTAACCCTTTTAACCATTCCTTTAATTTGGAGATAAATTCTAATAAGGATATATCAGGAAATATTCAAATATTTGATATGCTAGGGCAGAAAGTATTCGAAAAAGAAATTTCTGTAGGATCAGGAAAACAAATAGTATTCATTAAACCAAATCTTATAGAACATGGATTATATATGATAAGATTTATTAATTCAGAAGGAGAGGCTTCTATTACAAATATTGTTAAAACTAAGTAATAATTATCTCTAGAAATTTAAAAAATCCTCATCTCAAATGTTTGAGATGAGGATTTTTTTACGCCCTAAATTTTTCCTTGAAGCTGTTTGATTTTGAAACCAAAACCAGCAACTAATAGAGTCATAAAAGGACTTAACCAATTAAATATCGCATAGATGAAATATTCCCCAACAGAAACACCAAGCACACCACTTTGATATGCACCACAAGTATTCCAAGGAATTAAAACAGAAGTAACCGTTCCAGAATCTTCTAAAGTTCTACTTAAGTTTTCTGGAGCTAAACCTTTATCCTCATAAGCTTTCTTAAACATTTTACCTGGAACAACTATCGCTAAATATTGATCTGAAGCTGTTAAGTTTAATGCTAAACAACTTGTAACAGTACTCGCAAATAATCCGAAAATTGAATTGGATAAACTCAATAAAGCACTACTAATTCTCGATAGGGCACCAATGGCGTCCATAACACCACCAAATACCATCGCACAGATAATAAGCCAAATCGTACCAAGCATTCCTTTCATTCCTCCAGCAGAGAAAAGATCATTTAACTCTTTAGAACTCGTTTCAACTGCTGTATCGACTGTCATAGCGTTCATGACGCCTTTATAAGCTGTTTTGAAATTTAAACTTTCTCCACCTCCTATGGTGGTAACAATTTCAGGCTGAGCAATGATAGCTGCAATTCCTCCTAACAATGTACCTGCAAATAAGGCAATTAAAGGTGGTGTTTTCTTAACGATCATTGCAATCACTAGAATAGGTACAATAAATAGAAAAGGACTAATATTAAATGAAGCACTCATGGCTGCTAATTTATCAGATATATCAGGATTGCCTGTAGTATCTAATCCTAAACCTATAATAATAAAAATGATTAGAGCTACAATAATAGAAGGGAAAGTAGTATAGGTCATATATTTTATGTGATCGAATAATTCTGCCCCAGCCATTGCAGGAGCTAGGTTTGTTGTATCAGAAAGCGGAGACATTTTATCTCCAAAATACGCACCTGATAAAACAGCACCTGCTGTCATTCCTAAAGATATACCTAAAGCTTCTCCGATTCCAATTAAGGCAATGCCCACAGTAGCTGATGTTGACCAAGAACTACCTGTAGCAATAGAAATAATAGAACAAATGATAACGCAGGCGGCTAAGAATATTTTAGGGCTGAGTATTTGCAAACCATAATAGATCATGGTCGGGATTATTCCACTAATTAACCAAGTCCCCGCTAGAGCTCCCACCATTAAAAGAATTAAAATGGCCCCAGTCGTTGATTTAATATTCTCAGCAACTTCTTCCATCATTCTTTTGTAGGTTACTTTATTGAAGAATCCTACAATCATAGCAACAGCAGCTCCCATTAAAAGAATGAATTGATTAGATCCACTTAAAGCATCATCTCCATAGGCATAAAAAACATTGTAAAAAAGCATGATGATTAAAGCAAATACTGGGATTAAGGCTTCCCAAATATTTAATTCTTTATTCTCAATAATTTTTTCGTCAAAATCATTTTGATCAGCCATACTATCTTAGGTTTGGTGTTTCGTATTATTAATGCTCTAATTTAATAAAAAGAAAAGAGTAACATAAAAACTGGAACTTTAATTGTTAATCAAGATTGACTGCAAAACGCTATTGTATTCTTAAATTGAAAATTTGATGAACATATTTATAGGAATATAGATTAACTTCACGTTGTATTATAAATCAAATAACTGATCATGAATCGAATTATTTACCTCATTGTTTTTATCTGTTTAAGTCATTCTCTTTTCGCTCAAATAGCTGGAGAGCGATTAGATATCGATATGAAAAAACTAAATGGTGTAGATTATGCGATGCCATTCATAGGTGGTTTTAATAATCCACAATTCTCTGAAGCTGATTTTAATAATGATGGAATTCTAGATTTATTAGTATATGATCGTGCGGGATATTTACCAGTAACGTTTATTAATAATGGTACACCCAATCAAGTTGATTATTCCTTCGCACCAGAATACATGGAAAATTTCCCAAGTTATATTAATAGTTGGGCTATTATGCAAGATTTTAATTTGGATGGAGCATACGATTTATTTACGTATTCAAATGTCCCTGGAATACCTGGAATAGAAGCTTATAGAGGATATTTTGATTCAAATAATCGTTTGGCTTTTGAACAAATAAAAAATTATAATCACAATTATGATTTATTGAGTTATCCATTAGAAAATGGATTAGAAGTGAGTATTTATGCTGCTTATGTTGATATACCTTCTTTTTTAGATGTAGATGCGGATGGAGATATGGATGTCTTAAATTTTAGTCAAGCAGGCAATAAAATTATATTTTATGAAAATCAATCTGCTCAAATGGGCTTTGGATCTGATTCCCTCATTTTTGATGATACCAATGATTGCTGGGGCTTATTTTTAGAAAGCGGTACTTCATCAGATATTTTACTCAGTAATAATGGAAATGAATGTGCAGATGAAAATTTATTCTTGACTACTACTGGTTTGCATGCAGGTTCTACATTAGCTACTTGGGATAATGATGGAGATGGCGATATGGAAATCCTTGTAGGCGATATTACAATTAATACCTTGAGTTATTTAAATTCTACTGGATCTGGTTCGGATGGGAATCTCTGGTTAAACGAAATTGACGCTACTTTTCCTTCTTATAATACTACAGTAGATATTCCTTTGTTTGCAGCACCTTATGTTCTTGACATTAATAATGATGGTCGAAAAGATTTGATTGCTTCACCTAATGATGAAGGTGCTTCAGTTAATGTAAATGTTGCTTGGAGGTATGAAAATACGACTGCTTCAGGAGAAGGTCTATTTGATTTAAAACAAAAAGATTTTTTAACAAATGATTGTATTGATTTAGGTCAAGGAGCTCGTCCTGCATTCTTCGATTATAATGCAGATGGTTTAATGGATATTGTAGTCGGAACTGATGGTTATTTTGTCAACTTAGCTGAGTTTGATACTCGATTGATTTTATTTGAAAATATCGGAACATTTTCTCAACCTGCTTATCAAATGGTTGACGAAGATTGGTTAGGATTTAGTCAGTATTTGGATCGCAATTTAGCGCCCGCCTTTGGAGATTTAGATGGTGATGGAGATTTAGATTTATTGGTCGGTCAAAATGATGGTGATTTATTTTATGCAGAAAATACTGGTGGTGCAGGACCAGCAGTATTTAACACCATTATACCTGAATATGAATCCATTTTTGGAGGTTTAAAATGTGTACCTACGATGGGCGATGTAGATGAAGATGGTCTAACAGATATCATTACAGGTTATAAGCAGGGTAGAATTGCATTTTTTAAAAATATGGGAACATCAGGTTCTCCTTCATTTGAAGGTGATAAAACAATGGCTCCAAATATTGATGGATTTGGAAATGTGGATACTAGAGTTGAGAATTTAGGAAATATTGATCAAAGAGGATATGCTTCTCCAAAGTTGTTTTTTGAAAATGGAGTGGATTTAAAATTAGTCAGTGGTAATTATTTTGGAGATGTTTATGTCTATAGTGATATCACCAATAACATTACAGGAAGCTTTACGCAAGATGATGCAAAATATGGAGGAATAGATGAAGGGCATCAAGTCACAATTGATGTAGCTGACATAGATGCAGATGGATATTTTGAAATGGTTGTTGGTAATTTTAGAGGTGGATTTTCCTTATTCAATACAGATCTAGTTTTTGATAATACGATTGACGTGGATGATATTTCAGCAAATGTTCTCGAAATTTCTATGATACCCAATCCGACTTCAGATAAAATTGAAATAGTTTCTAATCAGGATATATCCAATGGAGAAATTGGATTAATGGATTTAAATGGTCGTTGGATTTCGCCGAAACAAAAAGGCAAGTCCCTGTTTATAGAAGACTTGCCGTCGGGTATTTATATAGTGGTGTTTACATTAGAGAACCAACAAATAATGGAGAGAATAGTCAAACACTGATTTCATCTCTCCATGTCATGTGGTGTCTAAAAAGCTATTTGGATTTAGCTTTTAGCTAAATCCAAACAACTCCTATATCCTTAAGAATTTCCCATCATCTACTAGGGGTAAAATTCCTTTCTCTAATTCGATTTCTTCTCCTTCATGAAGTAAGTATATCCTGATTTCGTAGTTTTCTGATTTCTTTTTTTGAATATTGCAATACGTTAAGTCAATGATATTGCCATCAAATTCAAAAGGAACACCTTTTAAATTGGTAGAAGGATATTTTGGATTTTCTTCCAAATAAGTCAATACGATTTCATTATCCATATCGTAAATCTTCAATAAAAATTTACGATTTAAAAGTAAACGATGATCAGGATTGGATAATTTAAAAGATAAATCTGTGTATTGCCAACCGTTTGTATTCTTTTTCATTTTTCGAATTTCACGCCCTTTTCTATATTTCCTTGGCGTAATTTTTTGGAACGTGACAGAAGTCTTTTCAGCTATAGAAGTCAGTCATTTCATTTACATTCCTTTCGTAATCTTTAATTTCTTGAAT
>JAHDFV010000103.1:4072-12054 GCA_020627985.1 Saprospiraceae bacterium | reverse complement strand
ATTTGCATTCCAAAAAATCATTATTCAATAAATGAAAGAAAAATTTATTGGGAATTTTATTTTTTTAATTCTAGTCAATGTTTTAATTAAACCATTATATGTTTTTGGCATTGACATGAAAGTTCAGGAAACTGTTGGTGCAGATCAATTCGGACTTTATTTTATTTTATTTAATTTCTCTTTCTTATTTTTTATTATCCTTGATTTAGGATTAACCCAGTATAATAGTAGGGTTGTCGCTCAAGATCCAGATTCGTTAAAAGATTTAGCTTCTAATTTTATTGCGACCAAATTCTTTTTAGGAATTATATTTTTATTTAGTATTTATATTAGTGGATATTCTTTAGGATATTCTTTTACAGAATTAAAATGGTTATTCTTAATTGGGATTATTCATTTTTTAAATTCCTTGACAGAGTACTTACGATCAAATATTGCCGCATTGCATTTATTTAAATTAGATGCTATTTTATCCATTATTAATCGAGTATTATTAATTATAATTTGTGGAACTTTATTATACAGTTCTTTTTCTAACGAATTTAAAATTCAACATTTTATTTATGCTCAAATTATTACATTGAGTATAACAGCGATCTGTAGTTTATTTGTAGTCATCAAAAGAATTTCATCTTTTTCTTTTTCTATAAATAAAGATTTAATTTTTAAAATAATTAAAGAAGGATATCCCTACGCCTTACTCGTTTTACTAACTACTATCTACACCAGGACTGATGCAGTAATGTTAAAAGAATTATTGCCCGAAAAAGGAAATACTGAAGCAGGGTACTATGCTGCTGCTTATCGTTTTTTAGATATGGCTGCTATGTTTGGTTTATTAATGGCAAGTCAATTACTTCCAATATTCGCGAGATTAATTAAAGAAAAGGCTACAGATAATATTAGAAATATTGTTCAGATAGGTTTTAAAATAATAATGTTTATTTCAATAACTATCGCTGTTTGTTT
The DNA here is from genome assembly GCA_020627985.1 of Saprospiraceae bacterium. GTDB lineage: Bacteria > Bacteroidota > Bacteroidia > Chitinophagales > Saprospiraceae > JAHDCE01. Next base: position 11,085 of record JAHDFV010000103.1, on the reverse strand, counting down.
AGCAACTTTTGGTCAAGAAATTATTCAATTCATTTTTGAAGAATATCCTTCAGCATATGTGGGCTTAATATTATCTCTTTTGATTTTTTCTTTGATCCCTATTGCTTCCAGTTATGTATTCAATACATTAATGAATGCCAATTCTAATTTAAAAGTTTTAAACATTATTGGGGTTGGTGGCGTGATTTTAAATATCGCTCTTAATTTCATTCTCATACCAAAGTACCAAGCACTCGGTGCTGTTTATGCAACTTTGTTTACACAAAGTTTAGTCGGTATTATTCATATTATTTTTGCAAATCGAATATTAGCTTTAAAGTTACCCATCACTTTATTTATAAAGACTTTCCTTTTTGGACTGTTAATGTGGGGACTTATGAAATTTATTCTCCCCTATTCTAACGTTAATTGGATGGTACAATTCATCATCGGAAGTATTTTAGCTATTCCAATTGCTGGTTTAACTCGAGTACTCGATGTTCAAATGGTCAAAGATCTGATCAAGCAAAAAAACGAAAAGCAATAAAACGATTGATTTTTCCTATTTTTGCAGCCTAAAAGAAAACGAAAACATGGAATATAATCGTGAAAATTTATTAGATGTCCTCAGGGCAATATTCAAATGGAAAAGACCCATCTTTTTTACTTGTTTGGCTGTTGGGATTTTATCTGTAATTGTAACTCTTTTGCTCCCTGTTTATTATAAAGCGAGTACTACTTTTTATGCTGCTTCTCCTACCCTTCAATCTCCAGCTGTCATTTTTGGAGATGGAAATCAGAAATTAGAATTTTATGGAGAAAGTGAAGATATGGATAGAGTGATTCAATGTGCCAATTCTAATGAGTTATTAGATTATATGGTCAATGAATTTAATTTGTATGAACACTATGATATTGATACTAGCAATATCAAAGCATCATATAAGATTGCTTCAAAGTTTTTTGGTCTTTTCACTATCGAAAAGAATGAAAGAAATGCGATTGAACTAAGTATCGAAGATAAAGATCGTTTGAAAGTAGCTAAAATGGCAAATGCTGCTCGAGTAAAAATCAATGATATTGCGAATGGGTTAATACGTCAATCACAAGAAGAAATCATTCATTCTTATGAAAATGGTATAAGTGAAAAACAAAAGACCTTAGCTGTTTTATCAGATAGTATTTCTTCCATTCGACGCAGATATCAAATCTTTGATCCAGAAACACAACGAAAGGTACTAGGTTTACAAATTCCTTCATTAAAATCCCAATTGGCTGGAGATAAAGCGATGCTTGAAGTATACAAGAAGCAAAATAGGAGAGATTCTATCAATGTTATTACTGCTAGGATTATTGGAAATACAGAAAAGCTAAAAGGATTAACTCAATATGAAAATGGTTTAGATTTGAGTAAGGGGATGAGTATGTTGGATCAATTGTCTCAAACAGAGCAAACGATTATGGAAGAGCTTGGAGAAGATCAATCCAATTATGAAAAATACAAGGCTGCTTTTAATACTCCAAAACCTGCACTTTTTGTTCAAGACAAAGCGGAAACTCCTGTTGTAAAATCATGGCCTAAGCGTTCTTATATGGTTTTAGGTGCTACGTTTTTAGCTTTTTTCTTTTGTATCCTAGGTGTATTAATTTTAGAATACAATAGAGATGTCGATTGGAAAGAGATTGTCAATTCTAAATAAACTGGATTGACACTTGCCAATATTGACATAAAGAAAATCTTCTTTTTAAAGGAAACGAGCATTTCAAATACATCGCTTTGGTTATTTGCTGGTTTTGCTTTGAGTATCATTGTATCTAGTCTTTTGGCAATCGCTACAGATGAACTGCTATTGTTTGGTTTACCAGCAGGTTTATTATTAGTATATCAAACGATTGTGGATTTTAAAAAGATCTTTTATCTCTTATTGTTTACGATCCCACTTTCTATAGAATTTTATCTACCTGGAGGTCTTGGAACCGATTTACCTACAGAGCCATTAGTTATAGGATTAATGTTAAGCTATGGTTTGTATATCATGGTCAATTGGAAGGAGATGAAGAAAGATTTTTTGATGCATCCCATCACTCTGTTCTTGCTCCTTCATTTGGGTTGGATGATTTTGGCTACCGTTTGTTCAAATCTATTTATCGTTTCATTTAAATTTTTATTAGCTAAAATCTGGTACATCGTTGGATACTTTTTTTTAGCAGGAAGTATTTTAAAAACAGACAAGGAAGTTAAAAAATTCTTTTGGATCATTTTCATTCCTTTCTTTTCTGCAGTTGTATTAACTGTACTTCGACATGCCGCTATTGGTTTCTCTTTTAGTGATGTACATTCTGTAATGAAACCCTTCTTTAGGAATCATGTTTTATATGCATCTATTCTCGCTATTTTTCTTCCTTATATTGTATTGGCAAGTAGTTGGTATTCTTCAAAATCAATTTTAAAATGGGGATTAATTTTCGCCTCATTCTTTTTCTTAATTGCGATTTATTGGTCCTTTACACGAACGGCTTATGTTTCAATAATTATCGCAATGGGTAGTTATTTTGTTATTCGATTAAAGCTCATAAAGATTGCATCTTTGGTTTCGATCATTGCCATTTTTGCGGGTTCGATTTATCTTGTCCAGCATAACAATTATATGGAATTTGCACCCGATTTTGAAAAAGCAGTTACCCACAAAAGTTTTGATGATTTAGTTTCTGCCACTTCAAAAGGAGAAGATGTTTCTACAATGGAACGGGTTTATAGATGGGTTGCAGGAATGCAAATGAGTAAAAAAGAAATTCTTACAGGACATGGACCTGGTAATTTTTATACCTTTTACAAGCAAAATGCCGTCACTGCTTTTGAAACTTATGTGAGTGATAATCCTGATAAATCAGGTATCCATTGTTATTACTTAATGATTTTAACGGATCAGGGTTTACCAGGAGCTTTTATCTTTTTGTTTCTCACCTTTTTTGTATTAATAAAAGGAGAAAATATTTATCATCAAACAAAAAATCCTGATCGAAGAAGGACGATTATGGCCATTCTTCTTTCGATCATTATTATTGATGCTTTTTTATTAATTAATGATATGGTTGAAACCGATAAAGTGGGTTCTTTCTTTTTTATAAATTTAGCTTTATTAATTAATATGGATTTATTAAATCAGAAGGAGGAGAAGGAGTTAAACCAGTAAACACATTAAGATCACATCTGTATATTCTCCTGTATCTAATTTCATTGCTTTCTTTTTATACCCCTCTCTTTCAAAACCCAAGGATTCATACAAATATATTCCCCTAGGATTATTCGTAGAAACCGAAAGCTCTACTCGTTCAATAATAGGATGAGATCTTGCCCAATCGATTAATGCTATGATCATTTTTCTGCCAATGCCTTGATCTTGTAAATCAGGATGAACACTTATTCCAAATTCTCCCGTATGTTTTGCTTTTCTTTTTTGATGTCCATGAAAACCCAACAAACTGATGATTTGTCCAGACTGTTCTGCAATCATACAAATGCAATTGTCTGTATCCTCATTCATTTTTTGAATAAATTCTTCTTCTTGTTCTGTGGTCAAATTAAACTCACCATTACTCGTTAAAGTCGTTGCATCAGATGTTTTAAAAGTTAGGCTTGCAAACTCAACTAGATTCTTTGCATCCGATTTTATAGCTTTCCGAATAATAAAAGGCTTTCCTGTCTTGGTCGTGTCTTTAATATGCATGGTTTCTATTTTTTTGGAAAAACGGATCTCATTACAAATTGGTTCCAAAAATAAAAGGCTACCCTTTTACAGAATAGCCTTTCAATATTTTAGAGGGATATAAAATAGATTACACTACTTTTCCTCCATTCAACTCGTCTTGTAATTTATCTAATGCATCCCAATCTCCTTTAGCAGCTAAACCTGCTTGTTGTGGCCATGTATCAGGCTTATGCATTCTATATCGATCTCCAGCAGCTGTTAGGATTTCTTGTAAACGACTTACGGGTGCAGCAGCAAGATCTGCCCATGTTTTAATACCGCCATCTTTCAATAAACCTTCAATTTTAGGCCCAATTCCTTCGATTACTTTTAGATCATCTAATTTGACTTTCTTCTTCTTTTTTGATCCTAAAGTACCCGCATTCTTTTTTCCTAAAAGTATTTTTGCTTGTCCTACCCAATCATCTCTTTCTATTCGACCAGGAAAGAATTGTATTGCATCAGTGACTTGTTCGATTAAATCGCCATCAAATTGGCTGATTTGTTCAAAGGTGTAAATGCCTAAATTATTCAACTTCGTTTCGATGAATGGTCCTACCCCATTGATTAATTTTAGATCATCTTTTTCTTCTGCTGTTGCCGCTTTAATTTTTGAACCTAAAGCTGCTTTTACCGTCGCTTGCGCTTTTGCTGCTTTCTCTTCTTTAGTTTCTTCTACTTCTTCTTACACTACAACAGGAGCAGCTACAGCTAATGCAGATGCTTTATTTTTGCAATCATCTAGCTCAACTGTTAATCCTGCCAAACGCTTTTTAAGATCAGAATTCTCATTGCTTAATGTATCAATTTTTGTCTTAAGAGCATCATAATCTTCTCGAGATTGATTTAATAAATTACTGTTACTTAATTGTACTCTTAATTCACTATTCGCAGCATTCATTTCATTCAATTGTGCTTGCAAAGCATCAGAATTTCCTTGATTCGCTTGGCTATCACTCAATTTTTGTTTGAGTGATTCATTTTCTTGTGTTAGTGTACCTAACCTATCTTTCAAGTCATCATAATCCACATAAGAAGCACTTAATGAAAGTTTTTCTTTTTCTAAGTCATCTACTTTTGTAGCAATCGAATTATACTTTAATTTCCATTCTTCAATCTCTTTTAATGAGCTCGCATCTTGTGCAGATTGATCAGCCAAAGCTTGATTTTTCGTTTTTAATCCTAAGATTTGATTATCATAATCTTCTAAACGAGTCATTAAACCTTGTTCTTTTAATAGAATCTGTTCTTTTTCAGCATTTAAGGCTTGAATGCTTTGGTTCGCAGTATAGACATCACTGTGTAAACGTCCTTTTTCTTCTTCTAACTGACGAATTCGAGCATTAAGTTCTTCGATTTGTAAATTAGCCTTCTTTAAATCTGCTTCTTTGATATCTAACGTTGCTGATAAATTATCATATTTAGTGGTTAATTCTCTTAATTCATTGGTTCTTAGATCCAATGCAGCCTTAACCTTTTTCCACTTGCCTCTCCAATATAACCAAGCGAATAACATTCCGATCAGATAAGCTCCAAGCAGAAATAATAATACTAACCAGCTGTCTCTAACTGGTAGATTCGAAAATAACTGGGTTAAAAAATCCATAGTATTCCAGTTTTATTTAGTTTTTAAAATAATGGTTTTCTAATGTGAGTTTTTATACTCGATTTTAATTTGCGCTATTTGATTTGAACAACAACTCTTCGGTTTTTACCTTTTTCAGGTTCCGAATCATTGGAATAAGCAGGATTGCTTTCTCCTTCTGATGCTGTTTCAATTTTAGCTTTTATGCCTAAATCTGTAAAATAATCTCGTACACTTCTGGCTCTAGCTTTACCCAATCTTAGGTTAGCAGCATCTCCTCCAATATCACAAGTATGTCCTGTTAAACGCAGATATTTATCTTCATTTTCAGTCATATATATTTTAACTGAATCTGCATACGCTTTAAAGGCAGAACCTGGTTTGAATTTAGCCGAGTTGTAATCAAAGTTTGCGTCTGAAAAAGACATATTGGTAAAACTAAATGCTTGAGCACCTACCGTTTTTCCATTGTCATCATAATCATCAGGTGTTCCGTCTGTAGTAACGACATTGACAATACCAAAGCCAATAGGTTCAGAAAGATCTTCTCCCGCTATTAAATTACCATTTAAAAGCATTCGATCTTCTGCTATTCCAGCAGCAATTAGTTTTTTTCTAATTTCCGAAGCACGAGCCACACCTAAATTTTCGTACATCCCTACAGAAATATCTTTTTCTGATTCAAGATAATTACCTGTTATGGTTAATTTCTTATCTGGATTGGCTTTTAAGTAAGCAGCTACTTCGGCAATAAAGGTATTATTGCTTTCATTTAATATGGGAATGGCAGAATTTGCATCAAAACTAAAATGATCATAATCCTTTAAGATCGTTTTGTCTTGATCCACCAAACTCAATGTTTTGGATCTCAAATTTTCTACAATTTCAGTCTTTTCGCCGCAATGGTTTTTGATTTTACACACATACCAATACCGACATCCAAAAGCCCAAACTAAGAAAACAAGAAAGCCTAATATCAAGGTTCTCATTTTGTAATACGTTTAATGATTAAAATATGGTCATTAAATATAGGAATTATAGTGTTACAACCTACCTATTTGGCTGTAAGATATTATGAAAACCTATAATTTTTGTGACAAGGGTAAGAAACGAAGTAATTTGCATTACCGATTAGGTAAAATGCTTCAACATGATTAATTCTTTTGGACTTAAAGGTCTGAATCGTCCCCGAGGTAAATCTTTTTTGGTGAGCCCTGCATAATACATGCGATCTAACCTTCTAACATGGTAACCTAAATGTTCAAAAATTCGCCTTACAATTCGATTTCGTCCTAAGTGAATTTCAATCCCTACTTCAAATCCATTGGTATGATCCACTAAAGCAATTTTATCCACTTCTACAGGTCCATCTTCTAATTCTAAACCTTTACGAATCTTTTCAAGATCAGCTTCTGAGATTTCTTTATCTAGGGTTGCGTAATATAATTTTTTCACTTCATGTGAAGGATGAGAAAGTTTTTTAGCTAAATCACCATCATTGGTTAAGAGTAACAAACCTGTTGTATATCTATCCAATCGACCTACAGGATATATTCTTTCTTTGCAGGCTCCACCTACAATATCAATTACTGTTTTTCTTCCTTCTGGATCCGATAATGAGGTAATGCAGTTATTGGGTTTATTTAATAAAAAGTAGACTTTCTTTTCTTCAGGTTTAATTGGTTTTCCTTGGAATTGAA
>JAHDFV010000103.1:0-4062 GCA_020627985.1 Saprospiraceae bacterium | reverse complement strand
TTTTCTTGTACTTTGTAATAAGGAATGGTTACAACTTCTCCATTAACGGTTACATCTCCTTTTGCTATAAAATCAACAGCTTTTCTTCTTGAACAAATTCCTGAAAGGGCAACATATTTATTCAGAACCATTCCTTTGTTCTCCTCTTCTTTTTCATTCTCTTCTTTCTTCGAATGTTTAGGCATCAATTTAGGCGCTTCATTCAATCTAGAATGAAACGGATTCTTATTTGCTTTTTTATTCTTTTTACCCTTCTTCTTCATCATTCGAATTTGTAGTATCCTCTTCTGCTTGATCTTCTATTTCAATCTCATTCGCATCATCTAAAACTTCTTCTTCAGAAACTGGAGTTTCTTCTTCAATCTGTTCTATATTTTGATCTGTTGTAACAATTTCTTGATCTAATGTTTCAACCGCTTCATTTGCTAAGTTTTCCTCTTTATCTTCAGAGTTATCAACATTTTCTACGTTTTCCACAGGGTTATCAACATTTTCGGCGGTATTTGGGTCGTTTTCATTAACAAATACTTGGTTTTTCGTATCTGGCTCATCCGCATTGGCTTCTGGTGATGCTATAAGTTCTTCACCTTCTGCCATTTCTCCAATGGTATTTTCTTCTGGTGTAAATTCTTTTAATTTTGGTAATTCTTGCATTGATTTTAAACCAAAATAATCCATGAATTTTTCACTCGTTTTATATAATAGTGGACGACCAGGTCCTTCACTTCTTCCTGATATAGCGACTAAATCTTTTTCCAATAATTTTTGAATGGAATAATCACAACTTACACCTCGTATCCTTTCAGCTTGTGATTTGGTCACAGGTTGCTTGTAAGCAATAATAGATAAGGTTTCTAATGCTGCTTTAGATAACCGTTTCCTTGCATTCTGTTTTAATAAGGTACCAATGGTATGGTGATATGCTCCTTTTGTTAAAAATTGATAGCCATTTCTTATCTCAACTATTTCAAAAGAATAATCATCTTTCGCATATTTTTGAGTTAAGTTTTCCATTGCCTTATCCAAAAGATCTTTCTTTATCTTTGTGTCCATACTTTTTTCTAAGCAAACCTTAATATCATTAATATTAACGGGTTGATCGCTTGAAAAAATGATTGATTCTATGTGTTGTTCTATTTTCTCCATGATTTCGAAGGGCAAAGATAGTGAAGTTTAGACTTTTATTCTTGCTTTGATATTTTCATGACGAAAATGAATATCATGGATGAGTATAATTAACATATTACTTGAAGCGAATAATGATTTCTCAATACTATTTCTAAGATTTTTTTTGTATTTGTTTTGTTAGAGTCTACTCCTTTAATTTTATTCCGATATTGGCAAGACAGATCATACACAATGACACATTTAGAACAAGTTTTAGAATCAATCATTCTTGAAATGGAATCTCATTCCATATTTAAAAATGGACTATCCTACGATAAAGCAGATTTTCATATCTATGCCAACCAGCCCGATATCATGGTAACGCTTCATGATGTAGAGCATTTTAGACCTATTTATATTAATGATAATGCAAAGGAATTCTATGGTTTTGAGCACAATTGGCTAAAGGGCTGGGACTATTTATTTTATTTAAAAACCGTTCATCCCAACACTTTGTATGCTTTAGTTGAATCGGTAAAATTTTTTAGTGAACAAAGAACCGATTTTCTAAACTTGACTTATAAATTAAAACGAAAAAATGGGAATTGGGAAATTATTTATGGTTGTACTAAAACCGTTTGGTCTTATCCAAATGGAAAAGCTAAATATGCTATTTCTGTAACCATGGAACAGGAAAAATTGCAACCACCAAAATCCAATTTCAACAAAGAAAAAGAAGAATTATCCTATCTATCACCTCGAGAGAAAGACATTTTAAAATGTTTAGCTCAAGATTTATCTACCAAAGAAATAGCTGAAAAACTATCTCTAAGTGAACATACCATTAGTACTTACCGAAAAAATTTAATACAAAAAATGGGAGTTAATTCATCACTTGGACTTGTAAAATATGGTCTCTGGCTTCTAGAAAATGGATGATTACCCCAATTTTGGGTATAAGAAAATGCCTTTTTGTTAATATTCACTAATTATAGGATACCATACATTAATCCTTGATTCTATCTTTGACTTATCTTTTGATAAGACAAATAAACACAAGTCACTATCAAAGAAAGAGTTTCTTCACCATGAAACAGATTAAATAATTTATTTGGTGATGTTTATAACTATCTCTCATAATTATTGAAACTCAATAACGAAGAATCAATTTAGATTCTTCGTTTTTTTATTCTTAATTTAAAAATCATTTTAACATTAGTATTTAAATCACTTCAATATTAAAATCGATCTGCTGAAGCTTTTTTCCAATCTAATTTCCAATGCACTGGAACACTGGCTTCATTTAATAAGCTTTCTTTCTTAATAACGGGAAAGATTTCATCATAGCGTTTTGTTTCTATCATACTGATTCTTCTACTGACATGAGATCGATCAATTTCAGATAAATTTCTAACACCAGAAGCTGCCATTAATTCTACAAAACCATGAACCGTTTCTTTTTGATAATTGGCAATTCTTTGCTTTTTATCACTTACAACTAAACCTGCTACTAGCTCTGGATCTTGTGTTGCTACTCCTGTTGGACAATTGTTCTTATTACATTCTAATGCTTGAATACAACCTAATGCCAACATCATTGCTCTTGCACTATAACAAGCATCTGCTCCTAAGGCCATCGCTCTATAAATATGAAAACCTGTTATGATTTTACCACTTGTTAATATTTTTATTTGATCTCTTAATCCGAATCCGATTAAGGTATCATGAGCGAAAGTTAATCCATCTTTGAATGGTGTTCCTACTGAATTTGCAAATTCTAAGGGTGCTGCGCCTGTTCCTCCTTCACCACCATCAACTGTGATAAAATCAGGCGCTATACCTGTTTCTATCATAGCTTTACAAATGGCTATGAATTCAGATTTTTTGCCAATACAAAGTTTAAATCCAACAGGTAGTCCTCCTGATAATTCTCGCATTTCTTTAAGAAGATTCAATAGACCTTTAGGGGTGTTAAAAGCTTTGTGAAAAGGCGGTGATAAAACTGCCGTTCCTTGTTTCACTCCTCTAATTTTAGATATTTCTTCTGTATTCTTTTTAGCAGGTAAAATGCCACCATGACCTGGTTTTGCTCCTTGCGATAATTTTAATTCTATCATTTTACAAGAAGGAGTTGCTTCCATTAAAGCCTTAAATTTTTCCCTAGAAAAATTTCCATCTTCTGAGCGAGCACCAAAGTATCCTGTTCCGATTTGAAATATTAAATCTCCTTGAAATTCTGTATGATAAGGACTGATTCCACCTTCGCCAGTATTATGGGCAAAACCACCAATTTTAGCTCCACCGTTCAATGCCATTATTGCATTCTTACTTAAAGAACCAAAACTCATTGCTGCTACATTAAAGACACTACATTCGTAAGGTTGTTTACAATCAGGACCTCCTATCTTTACTTTAGGATCCATATTCAAATCGTGTGGATCTAATGCTGCAATTGAATGATTAATCCATTCGTATCCTTCTTCATACAAATCCATTTGTGTTCCAAAAGGAACGGTGTCTTTTTCCTTTTTGGCTCTTTGGTAAACTACAGATCTAAAGACTCTACTTATTGGACGACCATTTGTATCTGATTCAATAAAATATTGGTATAATTTAGGTCTAATAAATTCCATAACATATCTACCTCTACCAAAGATGGGATAGTTTCTCATGATAGCATGTTTGTCTTGAAACATGTCATAAAAGCCTAAAAGTAATATTGGAATAACAATGATAAATGCCCAAAGAATAGGTTGCCAAACAAAGTAGGCTATTCCAATAATAATGAATACAATTGCAATACTGAAATACAAAAAATCATTTCGCATGGTATAAGAAGTTTAGACTAGCTTTAATATGAAAATTACCTTAAGGCTCTTTTTAGTTTTGCTAAATTATCTTGATTGACGGGAAGATAAAAAGAATTAATAATATCTATTTTTTCTCTTTTGGTTA
>JAHDFV010000102.1 GCA_020627985.1 Saprospiraceae bacterium | reverse complement strand
AATTTCTCTAATAGCATATTTAAGATAATTTTTTAATTTACCTTTTTGTATAGAATTTTCTCTCAAATCTCTAAATATTTTTGACATCTAATTTTATTTTTAAATTCATTTCATTAATATTAAGATAAAAATTCTTGAAAGTCAAAAAATAAAAAAGAATATAATTGTTAGATTATATTTATTCTTTAGTCAAAAGGAGGTGTCCAAGTTTTAGTATTCATGATTGCTTTTACTTCTTGGTAGGAGAGTGGATAAAAATTATGACTATCTACTCCAATATCAAAAGAGAGCTGATCTTTTTTGTCGGGTAAATTACCGTGAGAATGTCCATATAAATGCCAAGTTCCTCTATAATCTCCTCTCCAAACTCGCATAGCATAATGAAAAAGAATTATTCGTTGGACCCCGTTTTTAAGATCAGGATCTTTTACTTTTAATTCGTAGTAATCTTTTACCCATTGGAATTTTTTTGTGAGTTGTAAAGCAGAACCTTCGTGGTTACCTTTAATGAGATGGATATTACCATTTAACTGATCGATTATTTCAGTTAATTGATCTTTGTTGGTTAAACCAAAATCACCCAGATGATATACATCATCACCTACTTTTATTTTTTCATTCCAACGTTGAATCAAGACTTGATTCATTTCTTCAACATCCGTAAAAGGTCTATTACAAAATTTGATAATATTGGCATGTCCAAAATGATGGTCGGACGTAAAATATATTTGTTTCATTTTTAATCAAAAAAATTAGTTAATCTTTCTCCTCCAATCTGTTCCTACTTCAATGATATAACCTTCTTTTTCTATTTTAAATTCCCGACCTAACGCAAATTTATTTTCGTCTTCTTTGAATTCCAATAAAGAAGTGCTTTCTGGATCATAAAATCCATACTTGATATAATTAATTCTTGCTTGAGTTAAAGTAAGCGGGCTATTGGGACCTGAATATTCATCTGAATATTTATTATCTGCACCATCATCTTCCCACCAGCAAACTTTACAAATAGAATAATCTCCTCTTTCACCTATCGTTCTTCTACCGCAACAAGGGCAGGCTTCTACAATGATTTCTTTCCCTTCAGTGATTTTAATGTTTAATTGTTTTTCAAGGTAAGAATTGATTACAATTTGTAAAGTACTTTTAAGCCAAATTATTAAGACAGGATCATATTGAGGTAGATGAGGTTGTTTAATTCCCTCACCTGCTTCAAATTCATTTTGTATTTCTTGAGGTAAATTTTTCCAATCGATTTCATCAGACCAATCTTCATAAGTCATGACATCTAATTGTTCAGCTCTATCTTTTGGTGATAATTCTTTTAAAAGGATTTGAGCGTATTGGTTGATCGCCTTTTTTCGAGTCATTATACGGATTGGTTATAAGCTTCTTTTATCCAATTTAATAATTCTTTATCCACATCTTTTAGGTCCATTAATTTTACTCGATGAGTACACATGGTTCCAAAAGGCCCTGAATTTTCTAGCCGATCATTTGTATCTTTATCTTTAATTTTTAAACCTAGATCAATTCTGTTTTTGGTAGCAGGTTTAATTAAAGCGAATTGCCTTTTCCGTATACAACTTACAGCGGTTTTCTTCGGAGTTATGATAATGTCTTTACCTAATTTTTTAATTTCTTTTAATAGTGCTTTGTAGATAGGAGAAAGGTTTTCTTTTCCTTTATATTGATTGGTAACTAAATCATCTGGTGTATCTTTGTTTTCTTTAGAGAGGGTAACGATGGTATTTGCAAAACCATGAGTGACGCTATGTTTTTCTTTTAAGAATTTAACGGCTTGTCCATGCTTTTCAAATGCTTCTTTTTTAAGAATAGCTTTCCATTCTTCTAAAGATTTACCTGTTTTTTCAGGCATATTGTTGATCATGGTTTGTAATGCTTTGTCCATAATAAATATATTTATGCACCTAATTTAATTAATATTCGATCCAAAAACTTAGGATTTACGGTATATAATAAATACCCAAAAATTATACCTAAAGAATCAGCGACGATATCATAGTTGTCGTAATTTCTACCAGGAATATATTGTTGAATTATTTCAGTTAGCCATCCTAATAAAATTCCTAAACCTAAAAGGATAAATAACTTTTTTGTGTCAAAGTATTTATAACTGATATTTAAAGATAAAAAAAAGAAAATTATAAAATGGATTACTTTGTCTAATTGATTTTCAGCTATTTTCCCATTACCAGGAAAAAGGGTTACAAGTAAAACAATAAAAAGACTGACTATTAATAAGCGATTTCTTCTCAAAATTTATTTTTTAATTCCCATAATTCTCCAAATGTTCCAAATGTTCATGAACCGATATCCCCATTTATTATTTAAGATTTGTTCTTCTTCTCTTTCCCAAAAATGTAATTCGCTGACGGGATATAAATAACCAAAATGATACGCTGTATGTCCTTTTCTTTTAGTACTTAATAAATTTAAATCGTATCTATAATTTTTCTCTCTTTCTTTTACGATGTCTAAAGCTAACATTCTAAATTGTGTTGCTTTTTGAAGAGTGGAAACATGTGAAAAAGATTCTTTAGGATTTAAATCTGACATTCGATGTATATGTATTGCTTTTAAACAATATAAACGATGATAAGCTCTCAGAATTGTTATATCTAAAGATTGGATTAACTCAGTTGTTATTAAATTGGGTTCTATTTTTTTGACTTCATTTTTTAATTCAATTAAAACAGGTTGGTAAGCATTTATGTATTCTTCCAATAGATCAATCCCTTCTTTTTTAAATTCATCTAATTCTTCTTGACTTGCTTTATTAAATAAATATGGATATCGCCATTTAGGACGGGGTTGAAATTCTTTACTTATTTTTTTAGGAATTTCATCCATTACAGATTGAGCAGCTAAATATCGGATGAGTTCTTTTTCTTTTAAATAGTAGTCTTGAATTTGGTGAATTTTATTCATGTGTTTTGCAATAGAATCATTAACGAGCATTTCTATCGATTCCATTTCATGTAATTCATATCCATAATCCCAAGACCATCTGGCAATACTCCAATCAATTAGCCAATAAGTCCATTCCCAACCAGATGAAAAAGTTAAGTGCCCTGTTATTCCTTCTTTTTCTACTTCTTTAATGTCGGTTAATCGGGCGGATAAATAAGGAAGTAAAAACATGGGTACCGAATTATCAAAGGTAACCCAATAAGCAGATTCAGGAAAATACCATGTTTCTCTTTGAGCTTGTTCTTTTTTCATTAAATCGAACATGTGTTTTAAATTCTTATTCCCATAGACGGGTGCTTTTTCATCATTTAATTCATAAAACATAACAGTATGAATTAAAACACCTCTTTCACTATCGTTTATTTTTTGAGATTCTCCTGTGTAATTTAAAACGGCATCCCCTTTTTTTACGACATGTGCTCTTCCTATTATTTTAATTTGATTTTCTTTTGCCCAATCTAAAATTAAATTCATTTGTTCCTGTCTTTTTTTTGATTTGCCACTATTATATTCTGTAGAAGACATTTCAATGTTGTAGACATCAAAATTAGCTTGGGCTAAATGATTTAATTGTTGAATAATTTGTTCCTTTTTAGGCTTAAAAGAATAAGGGATTTTTTTATATAATTTAAATGCTTTTTGCTGAATCATATTTAAAGAAATATCAGCACCCATAATGATACCCCGATCATGTGCATAATTTACGGTCTCTTTTATGTAAGGAATCCAAGTATCCATTTCGATTGAATTTAATAAATTAAATTCAAAATAATTTTGTCCGTTTCGAGCAAGCCATTGAATATATTCTTTAATTAATTCTTGTCCATTTGGGAAGTTTTCATCCAATAAAGCTTCCGTTAATTCTAAAGGATGCATGGTGTGTAAATGAAATCCTCTTTTATTAAATCGTTCTTTCGCAGACCAATCCCAATCGGAAGCTAAGGGCCATTTGTTCCATTTAGGTAAAATAGATTCTTTAGGATGGTAAAATCTAAAACCTAATTTTTCTTGTAACAATGCATATAAAGCTGCTGCTACTCCTTCATACGAAGAGGTTTCTAAATTAAGAATAGTTTTACCATTTATTCTTTTACTTGACCAAGTAAAATTTGTTTTGGGATAATAAAAATAAGGAATGCTATCAGCAACTTTTTGATGTTGTATTTTATGAAAAGTTTGTATGGAAGGCTGAGGAAGTTTTATTTGCACACTTGCGTTTTTATCTCCAAGAGTTACCTCACAACTACAAGCAGTCGATAAAAGATGTTTTATGTCTTGTATGGCAAATTTAGAAACAGGTTGTTTGTGAACAGTATTCGGCGCAAAAATAGAAATACTTCCATTGGCTTTTATTGAATTAATACTAAAGAGTAAGCAGAGCCAGAAAAAGAAAAAGTGTTTCATGGTATTCGTTTTTGCATTAGTGTATATGAAAGGGGTACACTAAGCTAATTAAATACTCAAGATTTACCAATTATTTTTAATGCCCATTGCTCTTCTTTTTTAATGAAATTACGAAGAGCATGTTTAATGATCCATTTGCGTTCTTTACTACAATTGTCAATATTCCATTCTTCAATAATTTGTTTACCAATTTCAAAATTATCTTTTAAAATATCATTCAAACAATTGGCAACTGATTTTTGAACATATTTAGAAGAATCATCTTTTAGTAAAGAAAGAATAGGGATAATGGGAGATGGATCATCAATATAGATATCTAATTTTTTAGCCCAAGGTAATCGAGGGCGAACTCCTTCAGATGCTAAACGTCTGACATGTCTATTTTTATCTTTAGCCCATTTGAGCATGACTTTTAAAGTCTGTTTATTTTTATGTTCAAGGTAAGGTCGTATAGTATATTCTCCAGTATTTCTTTTTGTAATTTCTTTAATAGCCTTCATTGATAAATTAAAATCATCTAAGCCATATTTTTCGACTAATTTGGCAAAAGGCATGATCCAATAAAAATTGGTAAACATTCCTGTTTCTTCTTCATTTTCTGGACCTAAAGTTTGAATTAAAACATCAACTGTTTTTTTATAGTCGTCTCCTAATTCAATGAAGAGTTGATCAGCTATTACTTCAACACGATCTTTTAATTCTAAAGACTGAACTTCTTTGTCTATCTTTTTGATAAAACGTTTCGAATTAAATTGAGGCTCAATTAAAATAATTTTTTTAGCTAATAATATAGCTAAATCTTTATCGAACCAAAGTTTTAATTTTTTAAAAGCCATGATGTTAAATGGTATGAGGGTATTCTAATTCGGTAAGTATTTTTTTGATGTAAGAAAAATTTTTTAATTTAGGTCGAAATAAAAGAATAGTTTCTTTAGTAATTGGTTTTTTATTTTTAATGTTTTCTATTATTGAAACATTTAATTCTTGATCCAAAAATACATCATCGTAATAATCTGTTAACCAATTTTTGAAAATCTCTGAATCACCTTTCATATTTTTTAATAAAAAACTAGAACCATCAATAGAATCACCTTGTGGAAAATCTATATTACCGATTTGCCAATTTGTGTCATTGTATTTTTTCCAAATACAAAAAGTTGTACCGATTGAACTCACAGGTGGCTCAAAAATAAAAGATTTAAAAATTGTGGGTACTTGATCTACAACACCTTTTCGTATAAATTGCGTTTTGATATTTCTAGCTCTTAATTCTTCTTTTTCTTTTTTACTCGTATTGCGATCTCTTAGTTTTTTCATTTCTTCAAATGAAAGTCCTGAACGCCAATCTGCCCATTCACTTTCGTGATCAAAGCCATTGATAATAGCTCCTTCTGAATTAAATAAGATATATAATTTATCTCCTTGTGTATTATCCATTTCAAAAACCTCTTCATCATCAGACCATTTAGAATGATAAAAATGATATTGAAAATCACCAGTACCATTTATTATGGTTTCTGTAATGACCATCACTTTGCACCAATCTTTTAGCGCATTAATATCAGGGAGTGTTTGTAAGTTTTGGGTAGATAACATATTAATTTAAATTGAGTGTCATTCGTCGGATGACTTCATAGGCCATTGTCATTCCAAACATAGCAGGCATGTAAGCGATGGTGCCATAAAAAGATTTTTTATAATTAGTACCGTCAGTTAGATATAAGGAATTGGCCAATTGAATTTCTTCAGAATAAACAGTGAGGACTCGATCAGTTACACCTCTGTTTTTTAATTCTTTTCTGACTTGCTGAGCCAATTTGCATTCCTTGGTTTTTTTAATATCAGCGATACGTATTTTAGTAGGATCTAATTTGCCGCCGGCACCCATTGAAGAAATAAATTTAATTCTCATTCTACGAAGAGTGAGGATTAAACTAATCTTAGGTGTAAAACTATCAATACAATCAAAAGCGTAATCGAAATCATTATCATCTAATAAATTTCTCATCGCATCAGGTTGTAAAAAAGTTTCATGAACTGTAATTTTTAAGTCTGGATTAATATCTAAAAAACGATCTTTTAAAACATTGGCTTTATGTAAATCAACTGTTGAATTTAAAGCTTGTAATTGTCTGTTTTTATTTGTAGGATCAACGACATCACCATCTACAATAGTGATTTTTCCAACACCTGATCTAACCATTGTTTCAGCTGCATAACTACCAACACCTCCAAGACCTACAACGAGGACATGTGAATTTTGTAAATGATTTAATGCTTTTTCTCCTATTAATAATTCGGTTCGTTCTAACCAATTGCTACTCATGATTAAAAAATGATTCTGCGTTATGAATGATTTGTTCTTGAAGTGTACTTAGTGGTACTTCAAGAATATTTGCTGCCTGTAAATATATATCTTCTATCTGAATGTTCGGCATACTATCCGTTTCTAAAAAGAATTTATCTAAAGGAATTTCTCGAAGTAGTTTTTTATATTTATCAGTTATTGTGAAAACAGGCATTAATGATAAATGAAAACCTTGATGAATTAATTGTAATGCTAAAGTTGCATGTCTTGCATAGCCATGAATACACCATTTCTTAATGCTAGGGAATTCTTTTTTAATTTGGTATAATTGGTCATAGGCTCTAACACAATGGATAATTACGGGTTTATCTAATTCTTCTGCTATTTGTAATTGATTTCTGAGAATATTCATTTGAATATCTAAGTCAGGACCTTTAATATTATCTAATCCCATTTCCCCCATTGCAAGACAATTGGGTTGTTTTAATTTTTCTTTGAGTATTTCAACTTCTAATGAACTAGGATTTTTTTCTGTAAACCAAGGATGTTGTGCTATGGTAAAATAATGGTGTTCTTTTTCTTGACCTAAATGCAGGGATACTATTTCTGTTATATTTTTTTCTGATTCTCTTTTTAGAGAATGAGTATGAAAATCTAAAAAAGATGTGTGCTTGAAAAGAGACAATTTTAAAATTTTCTTCTAAAGTAATACTTTGGTTTATATTTTCTTTTGTAATCAACCCAACCTTTTGATCTATTAAAGTCGTCCATATTTCAAAGAATGAATATGACGCAAATAAAAATATTACTTTTCATTATCATTCTGCTTGCTTTTTATCAGTGCAGTCATGATTCTAATATTACATCTTGTAATATAAATGGGACTTATAAAGGGATATATACCCATACTTTTGATTATTCCTATTTAGAGGTAGATACTTTATTGGACACTACATTATTAACAGGTGTATTGGAATATGATGATGTTTATTTAAAGCTAGAATATCCCTTATTTTCAAATTCAACTGAAATTAATGATTGTACAACAAATACTTTTACAAAAAATGATGAAATGATACGATTTAGTGAATTAGAATATTGTTGTGGAGATAATGCAGATTGTCTCGTTTTTTTTAGTGGTGCTGAATTGAATTATAATCTAGTTGGAGATACTTTGACTTTATGGTCTGAAGTGATATATCCTGAGGTTATTAATACACCTATTTATACTAAGTTTGTCTTAATTAAAGAATAAAAAAAGAGGCTGTCTCAAAAGTAAAATGAACATTCTTAGAATTGCTTATTTGAAAATTAACTCAGATAGGTATCCGAATAAAAAAGAGGCTGTCTTTACTTTTGAGACAGCCTCTTTTGAACCAGATTAGGAAATTTGACTATAAAAAGTCTACTTTTCCTGAATCAAGATTATAATAAGCAGGAACGATTTCAACATCACCCTTTGCTACTGCATTTGCAATAATTGTTGATCTACCTATTAATTCTTTTGCGTTTAAATTTGCATTTACTTTTACTACATCATTTACTTCAGCTCCTTTTTCTGCTGCTGCTAATGCAGGTGTAATATGTGATAATAAATGATTTAAGTTATAACCATTGTCTCCACCACTCATCGCAGCAGTAACAGCACCACAACTTTGATGACCTAAAACAACAATTACTTTTGATCCACAATGTGCAACGGCATATTCGATACTTGCAACAGAAGAACTGTTAGCAATATTTCCAGCGACTCTAACTACGAATAATTCTCCTAAACCAGCATCAAATGCTAATTCTGGAACTACTCGGCTATCAGCACAACTCAATACAATGGTGTGTGGTTGTTGACCTGCAGTTAATTCAGTTCTTCTTGAACTGTCTTGTAACTTGCCGTCTAATTTATCAGCAATGAAACGTTGGTTTCCTTCTTGTAATCTTTGTTTAATATCTGAAATTGTCATGAAGTGTAAATCTTTAAGAATGAAATATTAGTTATAAATAAAACTCAAATCTTTAAGTATAGTTTGAATTATACTACAAAAATAGAAAAATTTATAAATCATTACTTTACAGTGCCTTAATTTCTAACAAAGGCATTTTTGAGATATGGTGAGCATCACTTAATAATTGATAAATGAAGACTTTTCCTCGTAGTAAAGGTTTTGGATTTAATTCCATGAATATTAATCCAAATTCAGTAGATAAAGTATAGTTTTTTTCTCTACTAATATAAAAAACCTTAGAATCACTATACCATTTGTTTTCTTTGTCGATGATTAACCTACCAACATGATCTTTAGTCATTTTTAAAGCACCTTTATATGTTTCTTTAGCTCCATTGTTTTTTATTTCAAGTGCATAGTTTTTAGCAGTTCCTTCTTTTTTATAAGGTTGACTTTCTAGAAATAATTGCGCGATAACATGGGCTGTTTCTTCAATAAAAAGGATACATTTTGCATTGATCATAATTGAGATTGACAATTTCTCTTCTGGATAATTAACAATAACTGTTCTAGCACCTTGCCTATTTCCAGCATGTTCAATTGTTCTTTTGCCTTGTATATCTTCATTTATTCTCCATCCTATGCCGACATTTGTTTTTTCTCCATTTGATAATTCATTACTGCTAAACATTATTTCAACAATCTTAGGATCTATAAACCCGTTAGAATAAGCATCCATCATATGGACTAAATCAATAGATGTACTTCTAAAACCAGCACCAGCTAATTTATAACTGCCATCGCTTAATTTTTTTTCAAGAACTAATTTTCCTTTTTTTTGATAATAAGATTTGGCGTCATTTTTATCGAGATCATTAATAATTTCTGGAAAAGTGTTGTTCATATTCAAGGAGGGGAAGATATCTTCTTTTAGATATTTAGTATATGTTTTACCTGATGCACCTTCAATGACTGCAGCCAACAAATTGTAGGCAAGGGTTGAGTATTTATATTGGGTATCAGGTTTAAATAATACAGTTGAATTTTGAATTAAATCATAAGTTTCTTGAGTATTAGAATATTTCTTTTTCCTTCTTTTATTGGGTTTATGCGGTATTCCTGATGTATGTCCTGCTAATTGCCTCACCGTTAAATTAGCATAGGGTGGAGTAGTGTAGTGAACATATTCCTTTATCGGTTTGTCAAAATCAATTTTTCCTTCGGTAGCCAGTTTTCCTAATGCAGTTACTGTAATCATTTTTGAAACAGAAGCTGCTCGAATTGGAGTATCTGCTTTCATTTTTTTCTTCTTTTTAATATCTGAGTATCCGAAGCCTTTGGAGTAAATTATTTCGTTTTCTTTTTTGACAGAAATAGAAATCCCTGGCAAATTAGCTTTTGTAAGAAGATCATACATTAAAACTTCAACCTGTTGGATAGGGTATTCAGTTTGTGCTTGTAATGTTAGACTAAAGGTCAAAGTAACTAGGAATCCTAGAAAGTAAAAACGTTTAAAATTCATCTTATGATTATTCATTAAAAAATCTCAAGATATCGTCGAAAGTACCAAAATGCTTGATTTTGCAGAGAATAGGGATGAAAATAGAAGATTTAGGGATGAAAAATAAGATAAAATAAGAAAGAGCCACTTTAAATGAGTAGCTCTTTCATGATCAAACAATTAATATAAACAATACTTATTTACTGAAATCAAAGAAAACTCCAACAGAATATGATGGTGCTGCTGCTATTATTTCACCTCTAAAAGCAGAAGCATAGCTGGCAGAAATGCCCCATTTTTTAGTGATATAGTATGAAGTTTCTAATGTATAACTGATAAATTCAGAATTATTGGCAAAAATGCTAGTACTATTGTTATCTGCAGCAGTTGCTCCATTTTTAAAGGATTCTATTCCATTTAATTTTGCAGCAAGCCATAATTTATTATCCAAAAAACCAAGTCCATATTCTAGACCGAATCTAAATTCTTCTGAAAATTCTTGAGTTCTATGATTAAAACCAATATAGCCACTCACATAAGAATTTATTTTTTTGCCGAGTTTGAAACCAGATCCTGCATCAATTTGGAGCATTTGGTTAAATTCTCCGTCTCCCGTTTGTAATCTCCCTTGTTCTCCTGCAGATTTTTTGCCAGAGGGGATTCCAAAAGTAAGTGTTGCAGAAATAGGTATTTTACTTCCTGGCTTTGTTAAACCATATTTAATACTTAGATCTATATCACCAAAAGCATTAACGGCGTCACCTTTATTGATGATTTCGTTTGTGGTAGAAGATCGTTGATTGTTGATATAATTTCTACTAAGAAGCGGCGCATAGATTACACCTGTTAATCGATCAGTAAATCCATATTCAGCATAAATTGCAGTATTAAAAATACCTGAACTGATGTTAGGATCAATTTTTCCTGAACTCGTATAATGTTGCTTATAGATTAACCACCATTCAGAAATTTTAATGTATCCTTTTCCTTTTTTTTGAGGCCAAGGTCCTCCAGCTTTTACTTGAGTTAAAAGGAAAAAAGAGCATATAATTAATAAGAAATATTTTTTCATGACTTTATTTTAATTTACTTATAGAATATCTCCATGTCCAACTTTAACTCCGAATGGTTTACAGAAGTATACGACATAATTGTAGTCAAATAGGTTAGTGTTAGGGATGGTATATGAATGTGCACCTGAAAATGTTTGTACGGCTCCAATTTCGTATGCATTAGAAACTGAATTTGGATTATTAGATAGATATACATATAAGCCAGGTAATGCTGTAGATGCATTATAATCAGAGCCAAATTCTAATAATAAATTTGATCCATTTTCTGATAATGTAAATTCTCCTGTTAAAGCATAGCTACTTGTTGTATTTACGATTCCTGTTCTATTTTGAATGACAATAATCGTTTCTTCTCCAACACTTACATTTACTGAATCCACCAAAGTGATGGTGTCCGCATCGTATTCAACCCTTATGGTGGTTTGTCCCAATTGAAGTGCATCTGCAACTCCTGCATTATTGATGTTAATAATACTAGGGTCATTGCTTTCCCAAATAAAATCTACATCTTCTGATTGGCCAATATTATTTAAATACATGGCTTCGAAAGTATATGAAGTACCAATTTCAATGCTATCTGGAGCATTTAAAATTCGTATTTCTGGATCTTGTGTATCCATTAAAAAATCATCTCCTATGCATCCAAAGGAGAGAATAATCATTAAGATAAAAACTAAATATTTTTCCATTTCTTTTGATTTATAATTCTATGAACAAAGTACGTTCATAAGTATCACAAAAGAATCACAACGAGTTCTAGTTTTTGTCGATAGCGGACAATTGAGAATAATAATGTCTAATTCAAAAATTAATTCAGAAAAAGAATCATACTTAGTAATGAAGTGATTTAAGAACATAATGTTAATTTCTTTGCAAGCCATTGAAAAACA
>JAHDFV010000101.1 GCA_020627985.1 Saprospiraceae bacterium | reverse complement strand
TATTCGGCTCTTTATTTGTGGTTAAGAATAATAATTTGGTAAAATTTGAATTGGTACAAACATTAAAATAAATTTAGATTTATTTTTACCAACTCGTTAAATTTTAGTTAAGGAACGTTAAATCACAGCAAGGAACCGTTCTTACTTGTAAATTAGTTTTATCAATTGGAATAGTAAATTCTTTTTCATTGATATACAATCATAAAATTTCTTCATTTAAAATTGCAATTATAGCATCAAACTCTACACTTTCTGAATTTTAAGGTACTTAGAAAGACCTACAACAAACAACTTTATTTTTTATCACGACCTAAATCAGAACGGTATGCAGTTACAACCGCTTAATGACCAGCAATTGATCCACGAATACCTAGGTGGAAACGACAGAGCTTTTGAAATCTTATTAAATCGTCACAAAGACAGGATATATACACAAATATATCTTTTTGTGAAGGATACAGCTCAAGCAGAAGACATTTTCCAAGATGTGTTTATTAAAATTATAGATACTTTACGTAAAGGTAAATATAATCATGAAGGCAAATTTGTTCAGTGGGCTATGCGTATATCCTATAATATGTGTGTAGATCAATTCAGAAGAAACAAACGTCGCCCTAAAGTAGCTCCAACAGAAACGTTTGACATTTTTGATATTTTACATGTATCTGATGATAATATAGAAAATCAAATTATAAAAAGTGAAACACATAATCATATCCGTTCACTAGTAGATCAACTTCCACCAGAACAACGCGAGGTAGTGATTTTACGTCATTATGCAGATATGAGTTTTAAAGAAATAGCAAAATTAACTCGTGTAAGTATTAATACCGCATTAGGTCGAATGAGGTATGCACTTATCAACATTAGAAAATTAGTTGAAGAGAATCAAATAAGTCTTCAAAAGTCGTAATAAAAAATATAAACGTAGTTTATAAAACCCCCTTTATAAACTATTAAAGGGCAACCATCATTGGATTGTTGCCCTTTTTATTTTTTAAAAGATTAGAATATTAATCTGTATTACAATTCGGATATAATAAACTCAACATACCTTTGGGTTCAAATCGAGACCATTCCTGTTCATTTTGTTTTAAACGATTTGCGATACAATATAAGGCAGCAGGATTATGACCTAATCCAAAATGACTTCCCCCTATTTGTACATTCTGAGTCGTTTCATTTTCTTCTCTTTCTATACAATGCTGCCAATTCACCACTCCATCTTCTTTGGTAAATATAGCTGTTGAAGGAACTGGCGGTGGCAATAAAATATCTTTTAATAACTCTTGACTGATGTCTAAACCTTTAGGGCCGTGTAAAAAGTCGTAAAACCATCTTGCATTATTTTTTTCGAAAATCCCCCCAAAAGGAGATCCTAAAGTAATGACTTGTCTAACTTTCTCAGGAACTTGTCTTGCTACTTCTCTTGCATATACTCCACCTAAACTCCAACCTACAATACTGACTTTTTTTCCATATTCATCACTGATTTCTTCTAGACGATCCGCCACTTTAAAGGCATACTCAGGACCACCTAAGTTTAAACCCATATCCCAGGTTTTTACATTATATCCTAAAGAATCAATATAATTTCTTAGTACTGATGTAGATCTATCACTCGTCATAAAACCAGGTAAAACTAATACTGGGTGACCATCTCCTTTTGGTCCATTTTTCAAGATCTTGCGCGTTGCTGCAAATAAACCAAATTCAAAAGCTGCTCTTCCACCTTCAGTAAACAATAATAGTTTGGATGGTGCTTTTTCTGGCAATGAATAATTATCTATACTTTGAGTCATTGTATTTATTTTTAATAAAAATGGTTATTTGGGCTTTCATTATTTATTAAGCGGTAACCAATTCTTCTACTGCCTCTTCTAATTCATCATAGGCTTCCCGAAGGAATTCAGTAAATACTTCCATGTCTTTGATGGCATTTGTATCAGCAGTTATAGATAAGGAAATCATTCCAGCATAACTAAAAATAATAATCATTACACCTAAGCCATCCATCGCAGCACCTAAACCATACAACCTTTCTAGCTTATACCGATTCATATATAATGGTATTGGCGGACCTGGGACATTGGTAATAATTAAATTAAAAAACGGATTATGCAATTGTGATAAACCCATTTTTAAATAAAGTCTGCCTGCCATAGCCGCAACCTCAGAAGGAACATATTCCATAATTTGATCTGCTGGTAAAGCTTTGCTGTATTCTTTAGATGATCTCGTATTTTTACGTAATGATTTCAAGCGTTTTAAAGGATCTATCTCATTGGTTGCCATATCAAAAAGCATCGCTGAAATTCTATTACCTCCTTCTTCCGCTACTTCATTATCTTTCCGTACAGACACTGGCGCTAACCCCACTAAATCTTTAAGTGGTAAGCGACCATGCTTAATCATATATTTTCTTAATCCGCCAGCACATACACTTAAAAGAACATCATTTACAGTTGCTCCTTCAACTGCATTCTTTATTTTTTTAATTGATTTTAGCGGAATATCAATGGCTCCAAATGTTTTTTCTCCAGAAGAAGGTACATTCATAAATGTCTTTGGAGCAGCCATAGGTTTCGGTGGTGGTTTCATTAAACCTTTTGACAATTCTTTTCTGATCTTTTTTTGATTCGAAGCTGTATCTTTTAGCATTGCCAAAAACTTTTTTGGCTTCTTAAATCGATTTCCTAAACTTTCAGCCATTAATTCGGCCATGTTTGGCAATGGTTTTGGCTTCCAAGGTTTTTTGGGAGGTGGTGGCAAAAATGGATCTTCAGTCATACTTAAAAGAGAAGCCATAATCGCTACACCAGATTTACCATCAATAGCAGCATGATGTACTTGAATCAACATAGCAAAAGCATCGTCTGATACTTCAGGTATGTTTAATCCTGTAATAAAAGTAACTTTCCATAAAGGTCTGGTACGATCTAAAGGCGGATTATAATGTCTTGCTGCTAAATCAGCTAATTCTCTTCTTCCTCCTGGCTTCGGAAGTGCTACATGAAAAACATGATGATTAATATCAAAATCAGGATCATCTGCCCAAAAAGGAGCGCCAATGTCCATTGGCATCTCTACCAATCTTTGTCTAAATATATGTGAAAGATGGAGCCTTTCTTGAAAAAATTCTTTGAAGCTATTAAAATCAAAAGCTTTCCCAGGAGCATCCAATATATAAAGTCCTCCTATATGCATCGGTGTTTTTGCCGATTCTAGAAAAACAAACATGGCATCTTGTCCAGTTAATTGTCTCATTAAAAAATTTTGTTTAGAAAACCTGCTAAATTTATGAAATTTTATTGGTAAAACACATTCTTTTTAGAATGATATTCCGTTTTACAAAACGCAAACATCCTACCAAGAGTTCTATTATTAAAACAAATATGGAATATTCTTTTGATTTTCTTATCATTACATTATATGATAATTTATAACAACTTCAATGAAAAAAATAGAACACATAGGTATTGCCGTTAAGAATTTAGAAGAAAGCAATGAATTGTTTGCCGCTTTACTTGGTAAGGAACATTATAAGATAGAAGAAGTGGCTTCTGAGTTTGTAAAAACTTCTTTCTTCAAAGTCGGCCCTAATAAAATAGAATTATTAGAAGCGACTTCAGAAAAAAGCTCCATTGCTAAATATATTGAGAAAAAAGGAGAAGGCGTTCATCATATCGCTTTTGCCGTATCAGATATTCGCAAAGAAATGAAACGACTTGAAAAATTAGGTTTTCGTTTATTAAATGAAGAACCCAAAAAGGGAGCGGATAATAAATTAGTTTGCTTTATTCATCCTAAAAGTGCCAATGGCGTTTTAGTTGAATTATGTCAGGAAATTGAGGAATAAAATATATTAAAAGGACTGTAAAATACAGTCCTTTTAATAAAGTGATTTAATTACCTGACAAGGGTTACATCTCCTTTATAAAATTTAACCTCACCATCCTTAAATTTCACTTCAGCCATATATCCAAATACAGCCGGATCCATTTCTTTATTTCTAAATATTCCATTCCAGCCGAAATGAATTGGATCATTGGTTGGGAAATTTGAATCACTATATACCATTTCTCCCCAACGATCGAAAATTTTCAAATTCAGAACTTGTTCTACTCCTTGATTTGAATAAATCGTAAAATTATCATTATAACCATCTACATTTGGCGAAAAAACATTGGGAATATAAACAGCTCTTGGTTTTTCAACAAAAACTGTCATACTATCTTGAATAATACATCCTGTTTGAGGATTTAATACATTTATCACATATTCCGTAGTATTTACTGGTGTAACAATTGGTGTAATACAACTTGTACACCAAATTCCTTGTTGTTGATCCCAATAAATATCTTGACCGATAAAACTTAACACATATCCATCTGCTCTAACGCTATCTCCTAATTCAATCGTCTTATCGGGTCCAGCATCCACCATGTTTTCGAAAGGTTCAAAAATGAAGATTTCTTCATAATAAGTACAACCATTTGCATCTACAATAGATACATTATAATCTCCTCCTGCTAAGCCCGTCAATGAGCCATCACTAATTAAAGTATCCCCATTCCACGAATATTGATACGGAGGTGTTCCTCCTGAAATATTAATGATTTCAATCAAACCATTATCATCTCCCGCACAAACTACGTCTTGCCAATTGACTTCATAATCAATGGCTGATGGTTCCGTAACTTCTAATGGGAAAGTAAATAAGCAGTTGTTTTCATCTGTTATGCTTAGATCATATACCCCTGGACATAAATCCACTTGTGTTAAACCTGAAAAGCCATCTGCCCAATTGATCGTCAAATCATTAATATCTTCTCCAGGTAAAATTGTTCCTACTATTGTCCCATCACAATCACCTAAACAAGAGACTCCATCTGTTACCATATCTACAGGAATAAAGGATAGTTCTAAAAACATAGTATCTGAGTATCTACAACCATTATCATCCATCGTTAAAGAATATTCTCCTTGCTGCATAATTTCTAATGTCGGATCTGTAGATCCATCTGACCATAAATAACTGGCTTGATTCTCTGTCGATAAAATCACTGTTTCTCCTTCACAAACCATTGTGTCTGTTAAAGAAAAAACAGGAGTTGTTCCAAATTGTAAATTGATATCATCTTCTACATTACATCCAAATTGATCATAGACTGTTACTCGATAATTTCCACTATTAGATACTGTAATATTGGGTGTTGTTTCTCCTGTACTCCATTCATATGTTGCAGCATTGGGTTCGAAGGCATCTACTGTAAAAGTTGGAACATCACACACACTTTGATCTGGCCCTAAATCAAGAACTAAATCTGTAGATTCATATACTAAAAAACTATCTCTTTGTGAACAGCCTGGAATCGAAATATCTACCCAGTACACGCCTTCTTGATTAACAACATATGTAGCACCAGTTGAACCATCTTGCCATTGGTAAGACGCATTAACAGTTGTAACATCTAAGAAAATTTCATCCTGACCTGGACAAATAGATAACTCTTCTAAACTACTCGTTCCATCTAATACATCTATTTGCAAAAAAGAAGTATCAACAACATTACATGTATTTCCTGCTTCCGCTATTAGCATTACAGTATAAGTTCCAATTTCTGTAAACGTGTAGTTGGTATTTTCAGAATTGGCAATTACATTACCATCTAATACCCAAGTAAAATCTTCTCCATCTTGTCCCGTATAATCAAAGTTTACAGGAAAAGGTACACAACCACTTGCACTGGGCATAGCTTGAAAAGTTGCTGTAACAGTTTCTATTTCAAAATCTATTTTAAAGACACCAATATCACATCGTTCTTCTTGAGATTGTGCCCAAGCATTAGATACTGTATTTAAAGTAGTGCCTGGTTCACAGGAACAAACTCCTTGATATACCACACCTCCTTTGTCAAATCGGCTAGTCCCTCCATCAACATGATCAGCACTACCATAGTAAGTACCAAAAGTTAGATTTTGTGCATTTTCAGACAATACTCCTAAATAAAAAGTATTTGATTCAGTACTAAATGCATCAGGTGTTGTAGGTAATCCTCCCCTTGAATAATAACCAGAAAAATAAATATTATTGCATTTGTCTACCATAAAAGCGATGGGTACAAAATTATATCCACTTGTACCACTACTACCTTGATAATTATCACCATTTCCAAAAGGTAAAGAATATATAATTGTATTCAATTGGCTATTGAATGCCGTGATAAATTGAGGAGAATCAGGAGTAAAATAAGTATTGACTGTTCTTAACATTCCAGATCCAGTAGTGGTTCCTAAAAGATGAATATTATTACTTTCGTCAATATCTACAAAATAACCATGATCATTTCCATTAGATGTACCCCAAAAAGTACCTCTTTGCATTGTTTGGCCATTCGCAGATAAAACGATAACATATGCGCTTTCTTCTCCTCCTGGCCAAGTACTTTGAATACCTCCAGGTACCATTGGAAAATCTGGTGCACCTGCTGTTCCAACTACAACTGTATTTCCAAAATCATCTACACGTAAACTAGAAGCGGTGTCATTATCTGAACCTCCTAAATAAGTTGACCAAAACAATGTAGATAAATCACTGTTTAATTTAAATACAACACCATCTTGTCCAATTGCTGGAGCATGATTAGGTTGAAAAGAACTAGAAGTTGTTGGAAAGTTTAAAGAAGTTGAAAAAGAAGCCACGTAAATATTACCCTGATTGTCTAAGACAATTTCACCTCTAAATTCTTCTCCATATGAAGTACTCAAACTGGATTGATTGATACCATCTGTTAAATTCCCTCCCATATAGGTTGAACCAACCAAACCAGATCCCATTGAGTTTAATTTTACGACAATAATATCATCATCTCCTGCATGTAAAGGCTGTACTGCATTGGGCGTGGTTGGAAAGTCATCCGAATCAGAACTCCCTAAAATACAAAGTTGTCCATTGACATCAACGATCATACTGTGTGGATGGTCGCTTCTTTCTCCCCCAATATAAGTGGCATAAATTAAATTAGATCCATCTTGATTATATTTACTTACAGCAATATCAACATCAAGTGCTGTATTTCCTTGAAATGAAGATTGAAATGCTCCAGGTGTGGTTGGATAACCTGTTCCAAATGAAATACCTCCTGCATAAATATTACCCTGATTATCAAAAGTAGCCGTATGCCCAAAATTTTCAGAATTTGTCGTACCTGACAATGTTGCTGCAACAACTTGAGGGTCAATTACTAATTCGTAATTTTTATTATATCCTTTTGGGAAATCAAAACGTACAACATCTCCTTCTAATTTATAATTACATTCTACTTTTATCTCTTTTCCGTTTATAATTTGATAGGCATAAGGTCTAGATTCTCTAGAAGTACCGACTGAAGTATAAATTAATAAATAACCTCTTTTAATCGCTAAACGATCCATTCCTTCAAAATGTAAAAGGATATCATCTGGATTACCATTGGGTTCAATGACAAAATCATATTTAAAATGTTCGTCTGAGGTATATGCCAGTAAATTAATATTTGGATATAAATCTTTATATTCTACTTGATCGAAAATTGGTACTTCTGATGCCCATTTATTAGGATTATTACCTCTAAAATAATTATAGAAATGCTTCTTTTTCCCTTGACCTTGAACATTTTGTGCTGTTGCATTTTTAAAATGAACGGTATAAGAATGTCCTTTAACTCTAAAGTCTTCTTTTTCTTTTGGGCTTCCTTTTAGTTTTACATCATGAATGGCATCTACATCATCAGTATTGTAAAAAACATATGTAAATGCATTTTTCTCAAGAAACAATCGATTTAAGCCACCCATTGGCATTTCAAACAGAACGTTTTCGTGAGATTGATTCTTATTTTCAATGAATTCAAATTGAGGCAAGCTAGCATGTTCATGTTTTCCACCTTGGTGATCGTGATGGTGGTTATGGTGGTGTGCATGGTCATGATGCGCATGGTCTTGAGCACTTACACTTCCAAGATAAAAGAGAAAAAAAAGGGGGATAAGTTGTTTTATATTGAGTATTATTTTCATCATATCATTTCTATAAATATTTACTGAATAAAATAGGGCTTATTCTGTTACTAGTCAATTCAAAGGTTTTA
The DNA here is from genome assembly GCA_020627985.1 of Saprospiraceae bacterium. Lineage (GTDB taxonomy): Bacteria > Bacteroidota > Bacteroidia > Chitinophagales > Saprospiraceae > JAHDCE01. Next base: position 4,024 of record JAHDFV010000101.1, on the reverse strand, counting down.
ATCCCCTACTTAGATTCTACTATTTAACTTATATTTTACATTCTTTAATAACAGAAAATACAAATCCTTGGTTTATAAGAATAACGAACAATTTGCTTCCTTAGTTTTCACTTAGAAGATTTTACTTAATTTTGTCGTTCATAAAACAATAAGAATGGAGTGGTGGGTTTATCCAATAGCGATTATTGGTGGTTTTTTAGCGGGATTTATTAATACCCTTGCAGGCAATGGTTCTGCTATTACCTTAACGATTCTTATGGAATTTATGGGCTTACCTCCTAATGTTGCTAATGGCTCTAATCGAGTAGGTATTTTTTCTCAATCTATTGTTTCTACTTGGGTTTTCAATAAAAAAGGTAAAATCAATTGGAAAGAATCTTATCCTTTTATTCTATCTATTTTCACAGGTGCTATGCTTGGTCTTTATTTAGCTTTAACGGTAAAAAATGAAGATTTCAGAATGGTCTATGGTTTTATGATGATCATTATGCTTTTTGTGGTATTAGTTAATCCTAAAAAATGGATTCATCCGCCTGAAAATAAAACTCCTCCTCCTACTTGGTTATTTATTCTTGGTTTTTTTCTTCTTGGTGTGTATGGCGGATTTATACAAATGGGAATGGGTGTTTTATTCCTTGCTTTTGTGGTTCTTATTGGAAAATTTAATTTAGTAAAGGCTAATGCTTTGAAAATTGTATCAGTGGGTTGTTATACTGCTATTGTATTATTGATATTTGCGTGGAATGGTTTAGTGGATTGGAAAGCTGGAGGACTTATTGCTGTCGGACAAGTAACGGGTGCATATTTTTGTTCCAACTTTGCAGCTACACACCCTAAAGCTAATGTTGTGGCACATCGAGTATTAGTAGCTGTAGTACTTTTTGCTATTATTAAAGTATTTATTTTCCCTCTTTTTTAGCATTAAAAAGTATAATTAAATCTTTCAATATCTTCTTTAAAAAAAGAAGCAGTCATTTCAATTAATTCATCATCATAGGCTTTTCTATAATCAATTTTTTGAGGAGCAATATTCATTGTTTTTAAATCAGCAGGCCAATTTAATATTTGAATTAATTTTTGATAATCTTCTTCAAGATTTTCAAACCGTCCAATAAAATCCATTTCTAATAAATCTCCTTTTCTATTTTTCATCCAGTCTGATGCAGGATAAAAATGATGATCTTGTCTGCGTAATGGATCAAATTTTAGTGCAATATTTATTCTTTTTCTTGCCCAAAATTGAAAGTCATTTTCTTTTTGATCTTTTAATTTCCCTTTCCTTAAAAAATACCGATGTTGTGATAAAAATCGATCAAAAGGATTTCTCACAAAACAAAATTTAAAAGATTGGTCCCATTTTTTTTGACCGATTAAATATAAAATTTGTTTACTCGTATGGTGTTGATCATACTGCATGATTTTTCCATTCGGGGGATAAAACAATAAACTTTCTCTGATACTTGTTCCTGCTGTTTTAGGAATATGTAAAAAAACAATATCTTTTTTGCCCATCATATAAAATGGGTATTCTCTAGGAATCCAGCCTCTAATTATTGCGTTCCTTTTTTTAATTAAATATTGTTCTTTTAAAAAATGAATGGTCAATTTTTACATTTTATTTTTAAGCAAAGACTCTTGTTCGACTCACGAAAAAACGTAGGGCTAAAAAACTTATTAATACTATAATTGATAATATTCCTGCAGTAGTCCATTCTTGCAAAATGACCTTTCCTAAAAGGAATAATATTCCATAAGTCATTACAATAGCTGAAAGCCAACAACAAATCAAATACATTAAATTATTTTTGGGAGCTGCTGTTTTTTCACCAATAAAATTATCCTCATTAGAAATTTTCACATCATCCAATAATTCAGAATCTCCAATTTCAATATTCGTATTTCCTCCAATTGGTATATAATTTTCAGCAAAATTAGCCCAAGCTCCATCGGGTCTAACTTTATTAAAAAAGTGTTGTAAAGTTTTGTCTTCCGTTGGTGTGGTTAAAAAGGTAACTGTTAACCAACTTACTGTCGTAAATAAAACTGTTGCTAAAAATGCTGTTGGAAATTCAATGCCTAAATATGCACAAATAGCTGTTGGAATAAACGGAGCAATCATAGCTGCAATTTCGCTCCATGCATTTATTCTCCACCAGTACCATCTTAAAATTAATACCAAACCTAAACCTGCACCCGCTTGCATTATAAAACCCCAAGCGCCTGAAATTGAATTTACAAATGTGCTTACAATTAATCCGATAATCATTAAAATCAATGTTGTGATTCTTGAAGCAGTTACAAGTTGTTTCGTATCTGCATTTTGAGCTAAAAACCTTTTATAAACATCATTCACGATATAACTGGCGCCCCAATTTAATTGAGTAGAAATTGTACTCATGTATGCTGCAAAAAATGATATTAATAACAATCCTTTTAATCCATTGGGCAAGAAGTCTTTCATTGCCATGACATAACCTTGTTTTAGATCAGCTTCAGCAAGTTCTGGGTATAAAATTAAGGAACAAAGTCCTACAATAATCCAAGGCCAAGGTCTTAAACAATAATGTGCTATTTGAAAAAACAAGGTTGCATATACCGCATCTTTTGGTGTACGGGCAGACATCATTCTTTGCGCAATATAACCACCGCCACCTGGCTCAGCTCCAGGATACCAACTTGCCCACCATTGAACGGCTGCATAGGAAAAGAATGCACCGATAGATAGTCCTAAAGTTTTACCTACACTTTCTGTATCACCGAAAGAGGGAAAGAAATTTAATGTTCCTTCAGGAAGTTGTGCTTTCATTCCTTGAATTCCTCCAATTTGATCTGAATTAACGACTAATATTGCTAAAATAATTGTACCGACCATTGCCATAACAAATTGAATCACATCAGTAATGGCTACACCTAATAAACCAGACATTGAAGAATAAAATGCAGTCCATAACATGGCTAAAGCGGTAATGACTAAAGAAGCTGGAACGCCTAACCAATATACATTTCCTAAACCAAAGAAGACATCTAGCAAGGTCATTAAAGCTACGTTGACCCAGGCAATAATCACTACATTCATAAAGACACCTAAATAGATTGCTTTAATCCAGCGTAATGCCGCAGCAGGTGCTCCACTATATCTCAGTTCTGATAATTCTACTTCGGTTAATACTCCAGAATTACGCCATAATCGTGCAAAGAAAAAAGTAGTTAACATCCCTCCTGCTAGAAAACTCCACCAGAGCCAATTTCCAGAAATACCACTTTGCCCTACTAATTCCGTTACTGCTAATGGAGTATCAGCAGCAAAGGTCGTAGCCACCATAGATATACCTGCGATATACCAGGGTAAATTTCTACCTCCTAAAAAAAAGCTTTCTAAATCTTTCCCTGCTTTTTTGGTGTAGGATAAACCAATGCTAATAATTAAGAATCCTACTATAATGACCCAATCCAAAATGGATAATGACATTTGTTCCATATAATGGCTTTATGCTTTGTTTATAATAAAGTTGGTAAGTTAGTGAAAAGGTTTCATTTGTTAATCCAATTGTTGTAATAGCCATTCTTTTTCAGTCAATGTAATGGTAGCAATGATTTCCATTTTTAATTTTTCTTTTTTCTTATGATCATAATTTGGCAGATTTAATAATTTTTTCACAAAACGAATAATATTCATATAATTCGTTTTATGGTACTTACCCATCTTCCCTCTTCTGATGTATTGTTGAAAGCTATTTAAATGAGAATCTAATACATCAAATTCTCCTAGTTCATAATAGACTTTACTTAATAATGATTTTGCTATTAAATTATCAACTATGTCTTTAAATGCAACTTGATGTAAGGAAATTATGACTGAATCATAATCTTTATTAGCATAAGCTATTCTCGCTTGATTAAAATAAATGATTGATTCTTTATCCCTTTCCCCCAATTTATTTTTATATCCTTCTATAAACTCCTGCAGCCAAATTAATTCATCTAAACGGATTCCAACTCCAATAATATTATTAAAAGTATATCT
>JAHDFV010000100.1 GCA_020627985.1 Saprospiraceae bacterium | reverse complement strand
CTAATCCCTTGCAATAAATTTAAACTTTTGGATTTTTCAACATAATAATATGCTTTTTCCAAATGTTCATTCTTTTTTGTTTTTTCAAACAATTTCAACTCTGTTTCAACAGCATTATCAAAAATAGAATAATAATTCCTTCTTAGACTCCCTATTGATTGTGCATCAAAAGATTTAGATAAATCGTCAAATATTTGATCTATATTTTCAACAACTTTACTTGATAAGTATAAATTTTTCAAATCGCTTCCTTTCACTAACAAATCAGACGCTGCTAAAAAATTTATAGCTAATTCCAATTTATTGTTAGCATTAGCAATGTTTATTTCATCCCCTAAACTATAAATAGTATCTAGATTTATAGAGATCGCTTTTTCTATATATTCCAACGCTTTACTTTTATCTTTTTCTTTGTACCAATCAGATAATTTTCTATTTACTTTAGAAACTCTAATACTTTTGTCTTGATTATTTTTCGGAGTATTTTTTAATATATCTAGTACTTCAAGATAAATTTGTTTTGCTTTTTCTTCTTGACCATTTTTAACGTATAATTCTCCTTGTAGTATTTTTGCCGTTGCTACTTCAAAAATATTAGCAGGGGTAATTTTTGGATTCATTTCTAAAAATGATTGAATTGATTCTTCTCCCTTCTCCCAATCACCTATTTTTTTATATGCTCTTACTTTTGCTAAATAAATTTTACTAGCGAATGGATGATTCTTACCAAATTTATTTTCAACAACACTTAATATTTCATTTAAATATTTAAGACCTAATTCTGGCTTCCCATTTATTGTAAAATTATCACCTAAAGCCAAACCGCTGTTAATCATTCCATGTAATGAATTCGCTTCTCTTGTTAATTCATAACTTTTTTCATAATATGGAGTTGATTTATAATAATCATTAATAAAATCATAATTATTTGCTAATCCATTGCATAAATCAGCTTCAAACAAAAGTTCTTTATCATTTGGGTATTTCTTTTTATATGCTTCCCATATTTTTTCTGTTTCTAAATAATGTTCTAAAGATTTACCAAGTCTTCCTGCCATACCATAACATAAAGCAACATTCATTTTACTTTTCATGATCATTTTTTCTTCATCTGGTAATTTTTCTTTTAATTGTTCATGAGATTTTTCCATTAGTTCTATGGCATCCTCTCCTCGACTTAAAAAGGATAAACATGTCACTAAGCCTCTCTCTGTAAAATGAATTTGCTTCCAATCTTTTTCTTTTCTTTCTTTTAAAATTTCAGATGCTTTTAAAGATTCATCATAACCTTTTTGAAAATTTCGCAACATCATATTATGTTGGGAAATAGTCTGATGAAATTTCAATTTCGCATTACTTTCTACGCTTAACTCATCCGCTACTTTATAATATTCATTCGTTAATGAATCTACTATTGTATATTTTTGGGTTACATCATTACATCTCATTTGACCAACAATACCTGCTAGTTTCATTTCTTTTGTATTCGCTAACTGTGCTATTCCTTCATATAATGGTAATGCTTCAATTGGTTTCCGTACTTTAAATAATGAATCAGCTTTATTTAAATCAAGATCTAATTTATTTAGATTGGATTGACCAAGAAGAAAAAAAGAGGAAAGAGAAAAGAAGAATAAGGTAATTATCTTTAATTTGAACATTTTGAGTGGATTTTTAAAAATACAAGTCCTAAACTAAGAAAACCTTTAAACAAAACATTAATTTTGCATCATAATGTTCACATCTTTATTTACAAAAGTATAAAAGTATAATTGATGGCAAATAATGCCAGACTAAAAGAACATCAATTAATTGCCTCTATCAGAAACGGGGACAAGGATGCACTAGGAAAAGTGTACAAATCCTATCGGAATCCCTTTATCTTATGGGCATTAAAATATTTTAATATTCAGGAATCTGATGTTTTGGATATTTACCAAGATGTGATCATTATATTTATTAAAAAAATTAATACAGAAGAAGATTTTATTTTAAATTGTAGCATTAAAACATTTCTTTTTGCTATTGGAAAAAATTTAATTTTAAAAAAAGGGCATCAACAAAGTAAATTAAAATTATATGGTGAACATGATGAATTCATTTCCGATATAATTAATTATGATGTCATTAAAGAAATTGAATTAAATGAAGAACAAAAAGATATATTAAAAGCTATAAATGAATTAGGCAAAAAATGTCAACAAATTCTATTTTTATTTTATTATCGTCGTTTCTCAATAGAATCCATAAAGAATAAATTAGGTTATAAAAATGTTGATGTTGTCCGCACTCAAAAAGTGAGATGCATGAAATCCTTAAAATCTATTTTTCTAAATAAGTATAAAGATATTATAGATTAAAGATGGGACGAGAGTTAAACATAGAAGAACTAGAGTTGATTGATGCTTTTTTATTAAAAAAATTAAATAAAGAACAACAATTAATATTTGACCAAAAAATGCAAGATCCAATTTTCAAAGAAGAAGTTACATTTAAACAAAATACCTTAAAAGCGTTTGAAGCGAAAGAAGACATCTCATTAAAAAATCAATTACGAGAATTTGAAAAAAATATAAAAGATATCCCTCCTAATCGAGAAATGCTTCATACAAAAAATAGGATTAAATATATTTTAGCTATTATTATTTTTACAATACTTACACTCCTTTCATATTTGATATATTCGCATTATATTAATCCAAGTCAAACGCAAAAAGATTACTTTGCTGAATACTATACTCCATACGATAATGTGGTTCAGCCTAGCGTAAGAAATCATACTCCAACGGATAAAATTGAAGAAGCTTTTTTATTTTATGATCAGGCAAAATACTTAGAGGCAGAATTCATCTTCGAAAAATTTCTAGAAGGAGATACCGTAAATGCTCAAACTTTATTTTATACAGCCATGTGTGAATTAAGTCAAGGAAAAATAAATGAAGCTGAAGTTCATTTACAAAATAGTTTAACTTTCTCTTCATTCAAACCACATAGTCTTTGGTATTTAGCCTTAATAGAAATTAAAAATAAAAACAACCAAAGTGGGATTGATTTATTAGAAGAATTATTAAAAAATGAGAACCCTCCTTTTAAAAAGAAAGCCATACAACTTTTAGAAGAATTAAAAAAGAAGAATTAATTACGAATAAAACCAACAGGCTCTACTAAATTCGGATTAAACTCAAATGCTCCCATATCTATAATGGTATTCAAAATTCTTGTTTCTTCTATTATATCTATTGGAAGATTATTGGCTGAATTTAAACCAACATCAATTGCAGGAGAACATTTAGAAATAGAACAATCATCATCTAAGGTTCCTAAGATTCCATCATTTCCTAAAGGAAAAGTAAATTCTGGATCAAGATCTAAATTATTACCACCATCATTTATGCCTGTACTAACGCCTCCTTGTATGATACTATAAGAAATACTAGGATCAGCAAATAAAACACCTATTTGAGAATTATTCCCCCATAAAATACAATTAATAAAATCCGGGAAACTTGTTGAAGAACCTCCTGTGGCAAAATTAAATACTGCACCACCTTGAGTGACCGCATTATTACCACAAAATGTAGAATTAATAATTGTAGGTGAATTAATTGAGGATTGACTTTCTATATTTAATGCCCCTGCTCTAAAAGCAGAATTTCCAGAAAATAGACAATTGATATAAGTAGCTTCATTATTAGAATTGAAAGTAGCTACATCAGAAACTCCCCCTCCACAAGCTCCAGCTCTATTCGAAATAAATTTTGAATTAGAAATAATGGGATCCAAATTATTTATTTGAGAATTAAAAGCTAATCCACCTCCATATTGATCTGATTCATTATCATAATAAAAACATTGATCTATTAAAATAGTCGAATTAGCATTGGTTCTTGCTTCAAAATAGGTTCCTCCCCCATCATCAGCATAGTTGGAATTAAAATTACAACCTAAAACATTCAGATTTACTGTTGAATTATTATCAAAAAATTGATAATAACCGCCACCATTTTGAGCCGCTCTATTCTCATAGAAATTCGTTGAAGAAACATTCCCCGTTAATGTTGCTGTAGAATTCGCAATAAGTGCGATTCCCCCTCCACTTCCTGAAGGAGTACAAATATTAGTATCAAATAAGCAGGAATCAATTGATAAATTTAAATTTACTTTTTGACCAATAGATATATACATTCCTGCTCCAGTACTTTTCGCAGTATTCGCATTGAATGTACAATTAGAAATATTCGCAACTACATTATAATTTAGAGTACCATTAATATAAGAAAAATAGGCGCCTCCTCCTAAGTTCGAAGATTCATTGTTAGTAAACGTATTATTATCTAAGATCGGATTACCAGGTGTATCGTTTGCACATAGATTACAAAAACCTCCTCCAAAATCTGCTAGATTATTAATTATATTAATATTATTTATGTTAGGATGAGAACTTAAACTATTTCTTGCCAAATTAATTATTCCCCCACCACAAAATGCCAAATTTGATCCATTTGCATTCCCTTCTGTTATGGTAAAACCATCTATGATCATATTATTGGTCACCTTTTCAATTACGACGACATGGTAACTATTATCAGTCGTATTACCATTCACACCTATATCTCCAGATAAGGTCGTAATATTATTCATCCAATCTCTTTGTCCTAAAGACGTTTCAGTGCCATTAAACCCTCCATATAATTTAATGTCTTTATCTATATGAAAAGTAAAACCTCGAGGGTCTCCAAAAGATGGCGCATAAATAGAAACTATACTTGGCTTATAAACACCTGCTTTCACCCATATTTCATCACCTACATTTGCTGCGATTATAGCATCATCTAGTTTTGCATAAGCATTTGCCCATGAAGTACCATTATTAGTCCCAGTAGCTGTAGAATTGACAAAAATCTGCCCAAAGCTTTTTGAAAGAAGAAAAAAAAGAAGAAAAACTATCCAATAAAGTCTCATCAAATCGAAATTAGTATTAGGTTTTTGTTTGTTTATGGATTTGTTTCATTTAGTAGGATGGTATGTACATTGTATGACAATGCATTAAAAGAACGTATAAAAATAACAATTGTGAAGAATATTTACCTACAAATAAAAATATAATCTTACCATTGATCATCTTATAGAAAGTCAAATCTATGACTTTGAAAATGTAAAAATGAAAAATGAAGTAAATATTGATCAATTGTCCTAATTTAGCATAATGAAGAAGGGAAAATTTTGGCTATTATTTTTTGTATTTATTTTTATTCTTTCTCAAGATTTTATGTTTTGGAAGAACGATATACAATTGGGATTTATGGGTGTTCCAACTTGGATCTATTGGTTTCTTTTTTTACAAGTTCTTTTGATCATTGGTTTATATTTTTTCAATAAAAAATATTGGAAATAATCTTTCCATTCGAAGCTGCAGCATTTATGGTTTATATCATTCTAATCACATACATCTGTCTTACTTTTTTAAGCAGTCTTTTTGGTAAAAAAAGCAAAAGAGAAGAAACGCCAGAAAGTTATTTTTTAGCGAATAGAAACCTAGGCGTTGTTACCTTATTTTTCACTTTAATCGCCACCAATTTTTCTGCTTTTTTCTTCTTAGGATTTGCTGGGGAAGGTTATCGTATCGGATATGCATATTATGCTATGATGAGCTTTGGTACATCATTCGCTGCCTTATCTTTTTATCTTATAGGGAATAAAGCTTGGCAATTAGGGCAAACCAAAAGATACATTACCCCAGTTGAAATGATATATGATTTGACTAAAAGTTCATTTTTAAAATGGACTTACCTCATTGTAATGTTGCTCTTTACGTTTCCTTATTTAGCATTACAACCTATTGGTGCAGGCTATTTATTAGAGAGTTTAACCCAAGGAGAAATACCCTATTTCCTAGGAGCAAGTCTTCTAACTTTATTTATCATTATCTATGTTTTTGTTGGCGGCATGTCTTCTGTCGCTACTACAGATGTGAAACAAGGCATCATGATGGTTTTGTTAATGATATCAGCTGTTTTTGTAATTTCCAATCAATTAGGAGGCTTAACTTTGGCCAATGCCGAAGTTTTTAAGTTGCATCCAGAATTATTTTCAAGAGCAGGTATGGGTGATTATTTCACGCCTCAAAAATGGTTGAGTCTTTGCCTTTTGTGGATTTGTTGTGTCCCCATGTTCCCTCAACTTTTTATGCGTTTCTTTATTTCCAAAGAATTAAAAGGGTTTAAAACATCTACATTGCTTTATGCCATTATCCCTACTTTCTTATTTTTATGTCCTGTAATTATTGGTGTTTTAGGTCATCTTTCATTCCCTGATTTAATGGGTAAAGAAGCAGATCAAATTTTACCTAAAATGCTAATGGAACATTCTCCTGTTTGGTTTTATACTTTAGTTATGACTGGTGCTTTAGCAGCATTTATGTCTACATTAGATTCTCAATTATTGGCATTAAGTACGATTACTACTAGAGATGTACTTCTACCTTTTTCCAAAAAGATGAAATTAAAAAAACAGGTATTTTATGGAAAAATATTTGTAGTGATTTTTGCTGGAATTGGCTTGGCTATTGCCTACCAGCCCTTTGATACTATTTTTGATATTGCTAAAATGGCTTTCTCAGGTTTGGCTATTTTATTTCCTACAACTTTGGCGGTTTTTTACTTGAAAAATGTAAACCCAAAAGCCTGTGCTTTATCTATAATCTGTGGTGAATTTATTATTGTTGGCTTTTATTTCAATTGGTTACCTGAAGAGCTTAGCCTTGGTTTTACTTCTGTTCTACCTGCATTATTCATAAGTAGTATTATCCTATTAATAGGAAGTAAATTATTCCCTGTAAGACATACGATTTCACCAGAATGAAGTCTACCTTAAATATAAAATCAAATCAAATAGTAGATAAATTATATCCAATTTTATCCATTATAATTCTTGGTTTAGGAATAGCAATTCGAATAATTGTGTACCTCCAAAATCGGTCGTTTTTTTTGGACGAAGCGAATGTTTGTCGGAATATTATTGAGAAATCTTTTATTGGATTTTTTAGTCCTTTGGATTATGATCAATTTGCTCCACCCTTTTGGTTAATCTGTATCAAAATCACAAGTCTTTTATTTGGTAATAATGAATATTCGTTGCGATTATTTCCATTAATAATTGGAATCCTTTCTATTTTTTTATTTTATCATATTAGCCATAAAATAATTCAATCTAAAATAGCAATACTATTTATCAATTTTGTTTTTGCTTTTAATTTAATATTAATTCGATACGCTACCGAGGTAAAGCCATATGGAATGGATCTCTTTATTACATTAATACTGTTTTATTTTGTTTTATCATTTCAAGCAAAAAAATTAAATGCTAAACGTGTTCTATTCTGGTCCAGTTTAGGTGGTTTTGCTATTTGGTTTTCTATGCCTTCTATTTTTATTCTTTCTGGAATTGGATTTTATTTTATGTATACTCTAATAAAACAAAATGAAGAAAGGGCAAATATCTTAAAATCCTTTTATCCAATTATATTTATAGGACTTAGTTGGATATTACATTTTGGACTCTATTATTATTTAGTTCTTTCAAAAGGAGTTGCAAATGATGTTCAACAATATTACCATGTGCAACATTTTTTACCCTTTGTACCTTTAACTGTCGAAGAATTTCAAATATGGATTTCTATACATCATGAACTGATTCGAAGTGTTATTGGTGTTACAATTTTTGCTATTGTTTTTGGAATTTCAATGTGGATTATGGGTTTCCTTTCTTTATGGAAAAATCCCAAATTCATTTTATTTTCAATTCCTTTATTCTTTTGTTGGTTGGCTTCTAGTTTAGAATTATATGCCTTATGGCCTCGATTAAGTTTATTTTATTTACCTCTTTCATTATTATTAATTGGTCTAGGTATCGAAAAATTATCTTCTTGGATTCCAAGTAACTGGCGCCTTATACTCATTCCAATTTTAATTGTAGTGGCATCATATCAATGGGGCTATAAATATGTTTATGAACCTTTACTAATCGAAGAAATAAAACCTATAATGAAAGCTATAAAAAATGAAGCTATAAAAAATGACTTCATATATGTAAACGCAAGAGCTACTCCGGCATTTTCTTTTTACACCAATTATCATGATCATAAAAACCAAGAATTTTCATTTCAAGAAAATCAAATTTATTACGCAGAATGGAATACACAAGATCCTAAAAATGAAATTGGAAACAAAGATCGTTTCTGGATTGTAATCACATATTCGAATAATGATAATATTCAAAACATTCTAAATCAATTTAAAGGACAATATATTATTGAAGAAAAAAAGAAATCCAAGAAAGTTAATGCGTACTTATTAAATAAAAAGTGAATATATTAAATATACAATCGTCACAAAATCAATAATTTAATATCAATAGAATTAGGTTTAGTGACATGTTTTCCTTATAATTGCTAATATTATATATGTCTATTTAAAATAACCAACTACAACTATTTTTCCTAGGGGAGGAGGAAATCAAAACGTACTATGAATAAGGATAACCTTATTCATTCACAATTATTATACCTAGGGCATGGAAAATTACGAACTAAAACTTTACACACCTTTCGATCAACCTTCATTTAATTTTACGCAAAAAATCGTAAAATTTATATCAGAGCATTCTACGGAATTCAATAACAAACAATCGAAAATTAGAATTTCGATAGATTATGCTATGAAAGATATTGCAACATCTTTAGGAGGATATATCATTACGCTTTGTCATAAAGGAGAAATGATTGGTGTTTCTATTTTAAACAAATCAGGTTTAAGTGGAATTATGTCAGAATACATTCTTTCGCATATGGCCATTCATCAGAAATATTCTAAGATGAATGAATTTCAGGATATGTTATTAAAGAAAACACTAGAAATTTGCAAAGGCGATGTTACTTTCCTGATCAAAGCAAATAATCCTATGATAGATACTTGTGTGGATCGAGGTTTTGAATATCAACGTTTAGAAATGGTATATTTAAAATCAAACGAAGAACAAGATACCCATACGGAATTAAAATCGCAACAAGCAATGTAATTGATCCTTATTATATTGTAAATTAAAAAGCCCAAAAGAATGTCTTTTGGGCTTTTTAAATTTATCATCTTACTTGTATTTCATACAAATCAAATAAGCATATTAAGCATTACGATTGATGCAATTTAAATCTTCAAAAGCTTGTTCTAAGCGAGTAATAAAATTACCCTCTCCTTTTCTTAACCAAACTCTTGGATCATACTTTTTCTTATTGGGTTTATCATCTCCTTCAGGATTACCAATTTGTGCTTTCAAGTATTCAATATTTTCAAGAACATAATCTCTTACGCCTGAAGCAAATGCCCACTGCATATCTGTATCAATGTTCATTTTTACGGCGCCATATTTTATGCCTTCGCGAATTTCTTCTCTTGAACAACCTGATCCTCCATGAAAAACAAAATTAATAGGATTCTCTTTCGTATTGAATTTCTCTTGAATATGCACTTGAGAATTTTTCAAAATAACAGGTCTTAATTCAACGTTTCCAGGCTTATATACACCATGTACATTTCCAAAAGCTGCAGCTATAGTAAATCGATTACTAATTTCGCTTAATTCTTTATAAGCAAAAGCAACTTCATCAGGTTGTGTATATAATCTTGCACTATCCACATCAGTATTATCAACACCGTCTTCTTCTCCTCCTGTTACTCCTAATTCAATTTCTATTGTCATACCTAAAGCATCCATTCGCTTTAAATAATTTTTACAGATTTCTACATTTTCTTCAATAGGTTCTTCACTTAAATCTAACATATGTGAAGAGTACAATGGCTTATTATGTTGTTGATAGAATTTTTCACCATAATCCAACAATCCATCAATCCAAGGCAATAATTTCTTTGCACAATGATCTGTATGTAAAATTACAGGAACGCCATAAGCTTCTGCCATCGCATGAACATGAAGTGCACCTGAAATACTACCTAAAATAGCTGCTTGTTGCTGTTCGTTGCTCAATCCTTTTCCTGCAAAAAATACACCACCCCCATTCGAAAATTGAATGATAACTGGAGAGTTAACTTTTCGAGCAGTTTCCAAAACAGCATTCACTGAATTGGTTCCTACAACATTTACTGCTGGTAAGGCAAAATCATTTTCATTGGCATAGTTCAATACTTCTTGAACTTCATCGCCATAAAGTACACCTGGGCGAAATCGGGTTGCTGTCTTGACATTCATAAATTAAGTATTTATATAATATGCTGCAAATATAAGATTTGACAATGAGAAAGCGGATATAAATTTTACTTCAAAACAGGTTTTACTTTTAAACCTTTATCTTTCAATAATTTTATCACTCCTTTTTTACCTGATAAATGACCCGCTCCTATTGCAAAACAAGATGTATTTTCTTCCATCATTTTAGCCATTCGATCTGCCATATTGATGTTTCGATCGTATAACATTATTTTACGTAACGCTCCAGAACTTTTTTTGACCTTTTTATATAATTTCGAAATATCTTCTTTCTCAAAAAGTTTTGCCATAGAAATAATTTCCTTTCTAAATTTAGAAACATTTTTAGCAATTTCTTTTAATTGTTTAATTTGATATTCTAAAGGTATTTGGTCCAAAATATCCAATTGTTCTTGAAAGGTTTCAACTCCTAATGTTACTTTTTCTTTTTCTTTAGCATAGAGCCAAAGTGTTTCATCTAAAGAAGATTGCATATCATCAGAAAGGATTTTTTCTGTAATTATATTACTTAATAAAATGGGTTTTGAATGATTAAAAAAAGCTATATCAAAACCAAATGATTTTTGAATGCTTTTTTTCATTTTATTAAATTTTTTAGTTCCCAACAAAAGTTCTAATGTTTGTCCTTCGGGTAAATCCATTCCTGAAGCAGACATATTATGGTTAGCTTCTTCTAAATTAAATTCTATGGCAAATACGTCACAAATGCCAATGGCATATTTCATATCTTCCAAGCGTCCAAATGCCATGGCATCTTTTACATGCATGGTTCCAATTAGATAAGAAGTAGAAATATTTTTCCCTTCGATTTTCCAGATTAATGAGTTTTTATTTTTCATATATTTTGAACGGCTATAAAATGAAATCGCCATCCTAGGCTAAAGGACAGCGATTTCATTTAATCTTTATTTTCCGATATCTATCAAATGAAGATGAAGATCTTTTTGAGATTCATAAACCAACTCGATAGCTATCGGTATTGTTTTATAATGACTTCTAAAGAATTAATATATTGTCTTAAATCACTTTTAAATTAATCATATTTAAAAGGTAATACCATTGAATCTTTAAAAGTGGACAAGGTCATCAATGTTTTTAATCTTTCAATCTCTTCAATTTGCGAAAGAGTTTTAAATAATAATTGCTCATAGGATGGAATGTCTTTACAAACAATTCTTACTAAAAAATCTGCTTCACCTGTAATGATAAAGCAAGAAACAATTTCATCTATTTCTTTTACTTTTGTTAGGAAATTTTGCCTTGCATTTTTCTTTTGCCAAGCCAAAGAAACCAATACAAAGGTTTGAACATTAAGACCAATACTTTGAGGATTGACATGTGCATGGTAACTTCTAATTACTTCACTTTGTTCTAACTTTTTTACTCGTTCTAAAGTGGGGGCTGGAGATAAGCCTATTTGTTTTGATAACTCTAAATTAGTTATCTTACTATTCTCTTGAAGAATTTTAAGAATTTTAAGATCGATTTTATCTAATCTTTCAGTCATTTCTACTCTATTTATCGCTCTATCCGAATCGCCAATATGACGTTCTTTCTTTAAAGTCTTCAAATATACAAACCCGCAAAACAAATGCAAAGGTTTAGCACGTTAAGACAATAATAATTTTAAATTACGAACTAAATCGATAACAAATCATTATAATATTTGCCACTAAGCCCTTTCTAAGCATACATGCACTAGTATTCTTGTAAAAATACCAGTGCATGTAAACATTGAATATCCTAATTATGGGAAAATACCTAAAGCCATATAATCACCACTAATTTTGTTAAGTGCATTGACAAAGGCTGCAGTTCTCATATCCTTTATATCAGGATTGCTAACATAAACATCTCTAATTTGGCGATAAGCTTCAATCATTGTTTCTTCTAAACCTGAATTTACTAGATCAATTTCATCTGCTCCT
>JAHDFV010000099.1 GCA_020627985.1 Saprospiraceae bacterium | reverse complement strand
GATACATCTAACAGTTCAATATCTCCTTCAAAATGAACTTGTTGTTTTGATTGGAATATAAGTACTTCGTTTGCTGGGTTTGGATAAATATTAAATGCTTCATCTGCATTTAAATTGGTAACAGGAGTACTAATAGGTGTACCCGCTCCAACGACAGGACGTAATAAAATTGCTCCTTGTAATGTATTCGGAAAAGGCTCCCAACCACCACCAGCATTAAAGAAATTATATTGACTAGCATTTGGATTATTACGATCAAAACCTACTGGGATCGGAGTATCTGTTTCAGTTATTTGTTGCCAAGAAACATAAAAATCTCCAGCAGGTAATAAAATTGGCGTTGGTTCCCCCAAAATGTCCGTTAATAAATACGTCGTCATTCCTTGTAATGTATCAATAGCAGTAAATTGATCCACATAAACAGGACTTTGGAAATTAGCAGCATAAATTGGTTCTTGTTCTAAATCTAAATATACTTTTAAATTAAACAATTGTAAGGTTGCATCTCCAGCCACATGCGGGATGTGAATTTGTATAGCTTTTATAGAATCAGGTGTATTTAAATTATATTGAACAGCGATTTCTGTACCTGGATTTTGAGCTTTTACATTTGTTTCCGCTGTACCATCATCATAGCTAAAGTAATTATCAAAAATGGTTTTTCTACGAATTACATCATTTTCAAATGAAGCTGGATAAGCTGGATCTTGTCCAGTTTGTGTAAATGCAAATTCAGAAATAAATTCATATTTCTGATCTATTGTCGTGGATTGCATATTAGCTAGAAAAGCAGAATAATCTCCTCCAGAAATGTTTTCAGAATTCGTAACATGAACGCCTGGGTTAATATTAGCAAAAGCAATATTGGTAAAGAAATTTGTATTTAAAAAATTAGAACCATTTTCTGTTACTACTAAAGTTCTATTTTGTATTTCTTGTGTTACAGGGAAATGATTATAATGCGTTAAAGAATAAATTTCTTTCATTTCACTAGACTCAAATCCAGAAAATTGTTTCCAAGGCATGGCACT
This sequence comes from Saprospiraceae bacterium, assembly GCA_020627985.1. GTDB lineage: Bacteria > Bacteroidota > Bacteroidia > Chitinophagales > Saprospiraceae > JAHDCE01. Next base: position 11,189 of record JAHDFV010000099.1, on the reverse strand, counting down.
ATATCTGGATAAAAATGTTGGAGCTTCTTCTGTAAAAGCAACATCATTATAATTTTCTGTTGGTACGAAAGCATTGGTTAATCTTACATAATCAATATGCCATAAATCTACTTGGCCTTTTCCAGAACTGATATTTGTAAATCTAAATTGAAATCCATCATATAAATATTCCATTGGAATAGCAATAGCATGAAAAACGAAATCAGGTATATATGTATCAGGAAAAAGAGAACCATCAATTCCAGCATAACTTTCAATAGTATTCCATTGATCATTGATATCTTTGAATTCTACAATTAATGAATCACCCAATTCTGGTTTATCACCCCAGCCTTTGGCTTGTTCATAAAAGCTGAGATAAACTTGATCGGCTTCCGTATAAGATCCTAAACGGAATGGGCTAGATGTTAATTCATCACTCTTACCACTGATATTATAGGGAGAACCTGTTTGATCTAAACCATCTAAAGTAGCGACTCCGATACTTGGTGGATTTTGAGAAAGAGTAGGATTGACAAAAGCTTTCTTATCGCACCAATTTTCTTCTCGAGGATAAGGACCTGAATAAGAGAAATCATCCAGAAAGGGTAGAGATAAAGTATCCGTTATGGTTGTAAATAAAATAGAAGGATTATTAGAATTTAAATAGAAATGTTTCCGAAGCATTGGGTTATGTTCTGGAGCTGATTCTATGATTTGACTTTTCAATGATACATTCATGAAAAGAGAAAAGAAAATGATGCAAAAGGTAAATCTCATTTTTATCTATTGTTTATACAAGCCGCAAAGATAACACTCTTCACTTAACGTGTATATAATTCATTAAGTGTCTTTCAAAGAAAGATTAAATATTAATGTAATTAATTATACAAAAATCATACTGCTTTTCAATATCACTTTTTACAATCAATTCTATAATATCCAGCAAATCCATATTTTAATAAAAATGGACCATAAAGTCCAGCTAATCCATGTCTGAATACTTCAATAGGTAAAACCTTAAATTTGATCAGTAATCGGGTTAACCAAGGGAATTTAAAGATAAGTTTTACACCTTCTTCAAATCGAACAAAATTGGATAGGATGTTTGGAGTATAATCTTTTAATATAACATTTTCAAAGCCTGCAGATTTCCCAGATTTTATCGTCTCATCCAAGTATTGAGGATTAGGTAAAAAGAATCCTTTAGAAAAATAGTCTGCAGCTCTTAAAGTATCTTCATCTGCTGTTCTTGATTTCTTAGTCCCATAACCATCAAAAATGATTAATCGCCCTTTAGGTCTTAGTATGGAATGGCATTTTCGAATTACTGCATCTAAGTCTTTAGAATGGCACATAGCTTCAATAGAAAAAATTAAATCTTGTTTTTCAAAATCATTAGGATTCATGGTATCAAAATTGCCCAATTGAAAAGTAACATTCTTTAAATTTTTCACCGAAGCTTTTTCTTTCGCTTGTTGAATATTTGTTTCTGTCAAATCATAACCTATAAATTGAACATCAGGATTTAATCGAGCTAAATTCACTATATTAAATCCAACGCCACATCCAAATTCAATGACTCGTTTAAAACCATTCTCTTTAATCGTTTGATCTAAATCATTCACATGAAAAAGGAGTCCATCTGCGTGTGAGCCACCGCCTTCAAGGGGCTTAATAGGAAAATGCATAGCTCCTTCTTCGGAGTGCATTTTATGATAAAATTTTCTCAATTTTCCATAATAAGAGGCAATGTCTTTGGGTTCAGAAGAGGCATTTTCTAGCCATTTCTTACCTACAATTGCATCTGTTTTATTCAGAAAAGTCTTTAGTTCGTTTTGATTCATGTTATATGTGCTAAAGCCGGCCAAAGCCAGAATCGAATTGATTTTTTTGCCAGGGGACACTAATGAAATCCAATGATCCAGGATTTACTTTCAAGAAGAAGGAATAAGTACCTCTTGTCGGTTGCCATCCTAATCCCATATTCCAACAATGTAAATCTCGACTTACATTGATATCAGGATACGTTAAGTTTTTTGATTTAAAATCATAACCTAATCCTAAACTAAATTGCCATTTTGCTGATAAATTTAACTGCGTTCTTAGCGATAAAGTATTAGAACTAATAATGACAGTATCTGGCTCAAATCTAATATTCATTAAATGCTCTAAGGATAAATCTCTTATAAAATCAGCTCCAGAACTTGAAGGTATTTGTTGTGAAGGATTATTTCCTCTTCCATTTTCTACTTTAGGTGGAGAGCTAGATGACGAATTATTTTTTTTATCTTTAATTTTAAACCACTTTTTTATATCCTTTAATCCAACTCGATTACTTATTCTTAAATTAAATTGATCAAAACGTAAAAATCGTTTTTCAGCCTCCCATCTAAATGTATTAATAGTTTTACCATTTTTGTCTTGAATATATGGATCAAATGCTGCTGATATAGTAATAGTCGTTATTCGATCAAAAAACCTTGCAGTTCCAGCCATTCTTACCATTGAAAATTTTAAGGAATCCCTAGCAAAATTATAATCTCCATTGATCGAAATATTATCAAAGAGTTTTATTCTTTTTATCGGATTGATACTATCTTTCCTTGATTCATATTTCCCTTCAAAAAAGTTTGAGATATTATAAGTTAAATTCATTTGTTTTCCTTGGGTCGATGGGTTTTGACCAAAAACATTTCCTTCAAATACTGAATATCGGGTATCGTCTTCAGCATCTCCTATTCGATAATAATCGAAATAACCCCAACGTTCATTTGTATAATCTGGAGTATAAGAAAATCCTATTGATGGGCGCATGGTCCAACGTAAACCTTTTAAACGTCCTTTTTTAAATAACAAGGTAGAATAAACATCTGTTGATATATTAAAACCTGCATTAAATTGTCTTAAAGGTTTAAAGCCATTTATATCAAGTACATTAGTAGCTCCAGAAGTAATATAGTCGAAACCTTCAATTGTATCTGTGGGATCATTCGGATTAACATAAATCGTTTCAATGGTATCTATGGTTTCCAAATATTGCTTTTCAATAGATTCAAAAAGCCAAGTTTCAGAATAAGAAATGTTCGGATTCAAACTAAAGTTTTTCCAAAATCGAATTGGAGCTTCAATAGTAGATTTATGTCTAAGTCCGTATTTGAAATCATCCCAGGTTTCTTTTTCAAAAAGTAAAGAATCCTTAGTGGTAATTTGTCCTAATCCTTCAAGGCTATAATTAACTCCTATCTTTTCAAACCATTTTTCTTTACCAATTCTTTTTTTCTTTTTAAAAGGGTAAACCCGACGTACATTAAATCGGAGATTAGGCGCTCTAATAGTAAAATCATTCGTGTTCGTATTTTGAGAATGATTTATACTTGCGGTTAATGAAAGAGGTTTACCAGGGAAATTTTGATTATAGCTAATATTAGAACGTAGAATATTGTTTTGAACGTTATCAATATTATTATTGTTTTGTCTTTGAGCTCCATTGATTTGAAAATCAACAGAAGCGGTAAAAGTTCTTGTAGGATGTGATTTGTTGGATTGATTCATCACCCAATTCACATTAAAGTTCTTTTGAATATCTTTTTTAAGTGGATCGTCCGCAAATTTACCATCACCTAAATTATTCCAAGCATAGCCTAAAGTTAATCTTCCATTAAATCGATATTTAATATTATAACGAAAAGTAGAATTTAAACGCCATGTTCCCCTTGTATAAATATCACCAGTCAGTTGATAATCATATTTATCATTTATGCCCCAATAATAACCTACATTTCTTAAGCCAAATCCTAAATCCCCAGAATTTTCATAATTTCTTGGAAATATTAAACCCGATCGTTGACCTTTTTTTATTGGGAAAAATCCGAAAGGTAACCAAAGTGGCGTTTTAACACCTGCAATTTCTAAATTTGATGGTCCAACAATGATTAATTTATTGGCAATTACTTTCTGTTTTCGACTACAAATACCGAAATGAGGTTCATCATGGTCACAAGTTGTGAAAATGGAGTTTTCACTAAATATGACATCTTCACTTTTATAAATACTATCTTTCTCACTAAAACTTTGGAAAATAGTTCGTTCAGAATGAATATATAAATCATTTTCTTGAGTCGTAACATCAGAAATCACTCCTTTTTTGCTTTTGAAGTTATATTTCATCTTTTTGGCCTTAAAGCTCTGACTACCATCGGTAAAATCAGGGATTTGTGAAATTTTACCCAGACTATCTAATACCCCCTCAGCAATGATTAAATTATTTTTTTGATCAAATACAATATGACCTGCTTTTAATTCCATTTTCTCGTATTTCACGATGGCTTCACCCCATAAATATATTTTATTCTCTACGACATCAAAATGCATAGAATCTTTAGCACTATAATCTAATTGGGCTTCCAAAGGATCTTTAGAATAATTTATATCTATAACCTTTTGAGGAGCAATAGAATCAAGATTATTAGAGTTTTTAATAGGTAAATCACCTTCTTTTAGATCTTTAACAGTTGAAGGGGCAGGTTTTGGTTGAGAACGGATAGGTTTTTGTGTATCCTTAAGTGGTTTCTTTTGTGCATTTGCTGTAACAAAAGAAAATAAAATGAAAAGGATTAATGTAATGGAAAATCTCAACTATTTATTTATATTATATTTGTAATGACGTTGATGATTTGTTATTCAACAAATACATTCGCAAAGCTATGAGAACATTATTTATAAGTATATATATACAAACGCTTTTTTTTGCTTCAATGCCTTTAGTTGATCTGTTGTTTAACATTTCTTTTTCTGATGACAAAAGTAATCTTTACTTAGAAAAAGATGCAATTAAAACCACAGATCATGCGACAGTTTTTAATTTTGGTCAATCCAGATTTAATAATCTAAGTCATAAAACCATTTATGATGAATCTGAAATCCAATCTTTATATGATACCAATTGGGATAATTTTGCGCTTAAAACCGTGATTTTAGATCCTGGACATGGAGGTAAAGATGATGGTACTTCTGGAGAAAATGGAGTCAAAGAAAAAGATATTGCTTTAGCAATTGCAAAAAGATTAGGGGCTTACATTAATACAAATTATCCTAATGTAAATATAGTTTATACTAGACAAACGGATGTTTTTATTCCTTTGAAAAAGAGAGCAAAGATTGCCAATGATAAAAATGCTGACTTGTTTATCTCTATCCATTGTAATGCTTTCAAAAAATCTAGTGTAAAAGGAGTTGAAACCTATGTGATGGGATTGGATAGAGCCAATGAGAATATGGAGGTCATTAAAAGAGAAAATGATGTCGTTCAATTAGAAGAAAATTATGAAAATGAATATGATGATTATGGAGTTGATGAAAATTCACCTTTATATGATATTATCATGAATTCATATCAAAATGCATATTTAGATCAAAGTTTAATTCTTGCTCAATCTCTTGATTCGAAGTTTAAAGATACAGGAAGAGCTTCCAGAGGTGTACACCAAGCAGGTTTCTTGGTATTAAGAAGAACAGCTATGCCTAGCGTTTTAGTAGAAACAGGATATTTATCCAATACAAAAGAAATGAATGATTTAAGTACCCAAAAAGGGCAAGATGAAATCGCTTATAATATTTATGCTGCCTTTTCTGAGTTTAAATTCAAGATGGAAAAGAAATATACTGGACCAAAAGATAGTCAAGCTCCTTCAACAATTACTAAAACAATAAGTCCATCAAAATCAGTATTAAAACCTATACAATCTATTCCAGATAAAGTCAATTCATCTGATAAACAAAAAGTAAGTGTTTTACCCAATCCAAGAGTAGTATCCAAGAAAAATAATTCACTTCAAAAGAATATTGTTTTTGGAATTCAATTAGCATCTGTAAAAGAAAAACTGGATTTAAATACTTCGAAGTGGAAACCTTTGGTCTCTAGAATTGTAATTGAAAAATCGAAAGATGGGTATTATCGATATATTCTAAAAGGCTTCCAACAAGATTTTAAAAAAGCCAAAAAAGAGAAAAAAGAATTGGAGAAAATGGGCTTTGAGGGTAGTTTTGTCGTTGCTTATAAAAATGAAAGAAGAATTGAACTTTCTAAAGCTAAAAAAGAATTAAGTTTGAATTAATTATATATTTGACAAATTAGAATGTCTTATTAACCTTGATTTATGTCAACATCAAAATCCGATAATTTTAGATCTGGACTTTTATATCTTTTAGTATTTGCTGTCTTAGTAGGTGCATTTTTATATTTACAAAAAAATGATTGGTTTACGAATAACAATACATTCAAAGTAGTCTATGATGATGTTTCTGGCTTATCTAAAGGAGCTGCCGTAAACGTTCGAGGTGTGAAAATTGGGAAAATAAAGGATATGTATGTCAATCCAGATAATCCCAATACTATAGTTGCTGAAATAAAAATTAAAGGAAAATATGATATTCCAAAAGATGCAGTAGCAGCAATTGCTAGTGGTGGATTGATAGAAGGTAATTTTATCATTTTAGAAATGAAAGGTTATTGTTCAGGAGATTATTGTGCTACTGATGGAGATTACCTAAAAGGAAGAAAAATTTTTAGAAGCGTACATGCCAGGATGTTGATGAAAAGGCAGATCAATTTTCCATGGATGATATTACGGAAGTAATAGAACGGGTAAAGGATGAGTATACCAATCCAGAAAAAGACAATATTGTAGCGCAAGCTTTTGGCAATATGAATTTTTTGCAAACTAAAATGGAATCACTTCAGAAAGATATGGATGCCTTTATGATGGATGTTTCAAAAAAATCAGATAAAATTACTTCAAATTTAGAATCCATAGAAAATAATTTAAATCAAGGAGGAAAAGTAGATCGGATTATGGCTGATGCAGATCTAATTATGAAAAAATTAGACGCTCTAACTATAGATGCAACAATGGCTAAAGCAGATGAAACCATGAAAAGAGTAGATCGAATGAAGAATGGACTAGATGTCGATATGGAAAATATGGATGCTACAATGGCTCAAGCCAAAACAATCATGGAAGATTTAAGTGATTTAATGGAAAAAGCGCAAAAAGGAGATAATACTTTAGCCTATATTATGGATGAAAATCGATTTTCTAAAGATTTAGCTGCTACAATGGCAAGTTTAAATCAATTAAGTCAAGATTTTGAAGAAAAACCGTATTTATTTATCCCTTTTAAAAGCCGAAAACGCTTTTATAAGAAGAAAAAGAAAGAAGAAAGAAAGGCAAATGTAGAATAATAGCTTTAATTACAGATTCTCTTAATACATTTGTCATACATTAAACCCTTTATATATGTTTTCTAACGAAGTTAAAATAGGAATTCTTACTGTTGTAGCCATTGGTTTAACCATTTGGGGATTCACTTTTATTAAAGGAAAAAATTTATTTTCAGATACTAAAATTTATAAAGTCGTTTATAATGATGTTTCTGGATTAACTAAATCTGCTCCTGTTCTTTTAAGTGGTTATAAAGTAGGGATGGTCAATGATATTTACTTAAATCCAGATAACCCTAAAACCGTAATCGCAGAATTAGATATCAATGGAGACGTAATGGTTCCTAAAGAAACAAAAGCATCTTTAGCTAGTGGTGGTTTAATGGAAGGAATGGTCGTTATACTTGAAAGTGAAGGCTTTTGTTCAGGTCCTGATTGTTTAGCTGAAGGTTCTTTTCTTAAAGGACGGAAAGTAGGAATGGTCGAATCTATGTTAGGGATTGATTTAGACGAATATTTAGATCAAGCAAAAGGTGATTTAGATGGAATGATGGGTGATTTGAATAAAAGAGTTGCTGATCCAAATAATGACGCTTTAGCAGCTGTTACTTTAAGAAATATTCAAGAAACAACAGAAAATTTAAAACAGTTAACTCAAAAGTTAGATGTTTTAATTGGTTCTTCTGTTGGTAAATTTGATGCCATTTTAAATAACATGGAATCTTTGACAGGTAATCTTGAAAAAGACAACCAAAAGATTACAGGAATTTTAGATAATGCTGTTACATTAACTCAAAATTTAAAATCTCTAGATTTACAAAAAACAGTAAGTGGGGTAGATGGTACTTTAGGAAAAGTAAATGGTACTTTAAATGGTGCAGATGATGCCTTATTACAATTAAAAACTTCTTTAGTTTCAGCAGATGAAGCTATAAAAGATGTCAATAAATTAATTGTAGATTTAAAAGAAGGAGAAGGAACCATTAGTACATTATTAAATGATGATAAATTAGTAAAAGACTTAGAATCAACTTTGCAAACCTTTAATGAATTAGGGCGTGATTTTGATGAAAAGCCTTATAATTTTATGCCATTTAAGAGTAGAAAAAGAGTGCTTAAAAATCGTAAAAAAGATGCAGAAGAAGGCTTGTAAAACAGCCATAAGAAATCAATACCAAGAAATGGGGGTGGAACAGTTCTATATGAAAAATGGAACAGAATATTCCAACCCCCATTTTTTATTTATTGAAGAATTATTGATTCGAAATAAAGATCGAATCGATTATTCCAATGCATTAGATTTATGCTGTGGAGCAGGTGAGGTAAGTTTGATTTTAAGAGATCAATTCAATGAAATTTCCTTTGCATCAGATCCATTTACGCAAAATGCATTTAAAAAGAATCTCAAACGCGAATGCTTTTCTTGGTCTTTTGATGATATCATTACCAAAGGAATTGAACAGAAATTTACTGTGGTCATATGTAGTTTTGCTATGCATTTATGCAAAGCAGAAAAATTATATCCTCTAGTTTCTCAAATCTTTAAATCAACAGAAGAACTCATAATCCTTACTCCGCATAAAAGACCCGCTTTAGAAAAACTAACGGGAGTCGTTTTAAATTATAAAGACTTTGTCCTTACTGAAAGAGGAAAAAAAGTAAGATTAAAATCATATTCTCATTCATTTATCAAACCAGTACTATAAACCATGTTGACCGTATATTCTGATGATCATTTTATGAAAAAAGCGCTTGAAGAAGCCAAAAGAGGTGCAGAAGAAGGAGAAGTGCCTGTTGGTGCTGTTGTAGTAGCAAATAATCAAATTATAGCTAGAGCACACAACCAAACTGAGCGATTAACAGATGTAACTGCACATGCTGAAATTTTAGCTTTAACCGCTGCATCAGATTATTTAGGAAGCAAATATTTAAATGATTGTAAACTATATGTAACCCTCGAACCCTGCATCATGTGTGCTGGTGCTTTGGCTTGGGCACAATTAGATCAACTCATTTTTGGAGCAGAAGATCCTAAAAAAGGATTTATGCGATATGGCAAGGAATTATTGCATCCTAAAACAAAAGTATCTTACGGAATATTACAAGAAGAATGTAGCCAAATCATTAAAGGCTTTTTTCAAGAAAGAAGAAAATAAAAATCATGAAAGAAATTGTAAAAGTAACCATCGGACTAGAAAAATATACCACTCAATTATATGCAGGAAATCATCATTTTATAGGAGATGAACCTGCCGAGTATGATGGTGCAGATTTAGGTCCTGCACCATATGACTTTTTATTAGGTTCTTTAGGCTCTTGCTCTGCCATTACCATTAGAATGTATGCAGATCGGAAAGAATGGAATCTAGAAGGGGTTGAAATTTCACTGGGAATGGAGAAAGAGAAAAAAGAGGGAAATGATTTTATTACGCACATCACTAGAAATGTAAAATTGATCGGTGATCTTGATGATAAACAAAAAGATCGTTTATTAAAGATTGCAGATGCTTGTCCGGTTGCTAAAATTCTTAAAAATGAAATTCGAGTAGCGAGTAATTTAGTGTCCTAATTTAATCAAACCATATAATTACTTCCTCTTCTTTTTTACGTTCTAAATCAGGTACAACGGCATCCTCAGTTGGATAACCTACAGGTAAAAGTAAAAATGGTTTTTCGTTGCTCGGCCGATCTAATAAATTACTCAAGAAATTCATAGGACTTGGCGTATGAGTTAAAGTAACCAATCCAGCATTATGAATCGCTGAGATCAAAAATCCTGCTGCAATTCCAGCAGATTCTTGAACATAATAGTTTTTCGATTTTTTACCATCAATCAGATCATAAGATTTACGAAGCATAATAATAATCCAAGGAGCGATATCAATAAATTCTTTATTCCAATCTGTTCCAAAAGCTGATAAATCTTCTAGCCAATCTTCTGACATTCGGCCATGATAATTTTCATATTCTTCTTTTTCTGCTGCTATTCTAATTTTAGATTTCATAACTGTATTCTGTATGGCACAAAATGTCCAAGGTTGTTTGTGAGCACCAGAAGGAGCTGAAGAAGCAGTCATAATTAAATCATGGATCACACTTTTTTTAACAGGTTTATTTGAAAAAAATCGAAGACTTCTTCTTGCATTCATATAATCATAATATGATTTTGCACGTTTTTGTGTTTCTTCTGCACTATAACTTTGTCCTTTATATGGTATGAAACCTTTACTTTTCATTATGATTAATTACTTTTGTACTAGAAATAAAAAATATCAAAATCAAATCAAAAATATGAAAACTCTTAAATTCCTTACGATTATTAGCATTGTTATTGCATTCTTTGCTTGTAATAATACAAACTCAAAAACAGTAGTTAAAGATGGTGTAACTATAAAAGGAGAATCATTTGATGCAAGATCAGCTATGAGTTATGATGATTTGTTAACGGCTTTAGAAGGAAAAGATTCTTTACGTACTGTAGTAAAAGGTAATGTAGAAGGCGTTTGTCAAGTAAAAGGATGCTGGATGAACATTGTTTCTAAAACAGAAGGAAAAGAAGAGATGTTTGTGAAATTTAAGGATTATGGTTTCTTCATGCCTTTAGATTTAACAGGGGAAGTCATTATGAATGGTGTTGCATATAGAGAAATTACTTCTGTTGATGAGTTAAAACATTACGCTGAAGACGAAGGAAAAAGCCAAGAAGAAATTGATGCGATTACTGAACCTGTTACGGAATTAAAATTCATGGCATCTGGTGTTATGATCGGTAATGACAAAATAAAATAATGTATTTAAAGTTTAAATACATTACATTGCAGAATAGGAATATAAACCATTTATCTTCTTATTTAGCTTTTAACCATTAAGATGAATTACAAAGGGGCAAAAGAAAAGATTATATCTATCCTTGACGGATTGTCAGAGGATCTATATTATCATGGAATGCGCCATACTTTGGATGTATTACAAATGACGAAAGAGATTT
>JAHDFV010000098.1 GCA_020627985.1 Saprospiraceae bacterium | reverse complement strand
GGTCCTTTAATAATCGAAGATAATGATGTACTTACAAATATTAATAGTCTATCAAATTTAAACTACGTACGTAGTTTTTTATATATTGATAATAATCCAGAATTAACGAATATAGATGGGTTAATAAATCTTGATTCGGTCGGTTCACATTTAAATCTTGTCAATAATCCTCAAATTATAAATTTCAATGGTTTAAGAAATCTAAACAAAACAGATGGCAGTTTACTCATAGGGAATAATAATGCATTATCAAATATCGATAGTTTATTGAATTTCACGTATTGCGGTGATCGCCTCAAAATTCGAGATAATGCAATTTTAAAAAATATTAATGGGCTAAAGAATCTATCTTTTATTGGGAACAATATAGATATAACATCAAATGATAGTTTAATCAATATTAAGGGTTTAGAAAATGTAACTGAAGCAAATGGAACAATCACTATTCTAAATAACCCACAGTTAAGTGATTGTTGTGATATCAAAAATTTGTTAATTAACTCATCGAATAATTGTAATATAAACAATAACAAAAGTGGTTGTAATACAAAATCAGAAATCACAAATGATCCATGTAATATAACAATAATTAGTATACAGAATCCTCCATGTATCAATGCATCAAATGGTACAATACAAATTGATGTCAATAATTACCTGGCTACTCCAATATTTTATAATTGGGAAAATACAAGCAATAATACTGTGGGAAGTGGGTTGAGTCAAAATGATGTTTTTCTTATTGAGAACTTGTCTTCTGGAAATTACAACATTACAATTACAGATGGAATTACAGAAAATAGTTTACAAAATATAAATCTGAATGGAATACCAGGTTCTGTATTTGAAATTATTGAACTTACCACAACTAATAGTTCTTATAATCTTAACAATGGAAGTATTCATACAACCGTTTCTGGAGGAACGCCTCCATATTCTATTAGTTGGTCTGGACCTTCTTTTGGTAGTATTGATAATAATAATGATACTCACTTTATAATTGAAAATTTATATGAAGGAGTTTATACAATAGTTGTTTCTGATGATACAGGTTTAATGCAAAGTCAAGAAATTCATCTATTAGATGAAACCGTTCCACTTTATCCTTGTGAACAAGCCTTAGATATTGTAATTCTCAATGATGTTTCTGGTTCTGTAGATGCTACTGAGTATGCAGAATCTAAACAATTCTTTGCTAACTTTTTGAGTTTAGTTAATATTGGCCCAGGAATTAATGATAGTAGAGCTGCTATTATTGAATGGTCTAGTCAATCTGAACAAGAAATAAAAATCCCCATTAATGATAGCCCAGAAAATCTCCAGGACTACATCAGTGCCAATCGTTCCTTTTTTGGTGGAACAAGACCCAATGAAGCATTAATTTTTGGTAAAAATTATTTGGAAGAATTCGGCAGACCCAATGTTGAGAAAGTATTAATTCTATCTACAGATGGTACCTTATCTCAAGTATCACCTTCATTAGTTGCACTAGCAGATATCTACAAGGCAGAAGGATATCATATCATGACTATTGCTTTTGATGGTGCTTTCTCAAATCCAAATACTAGAGATTTATTAAGACAAGTTGCTTCAATTGATCTATTAGCTCCTGGAGCTCCAGCCTACTCTTTATTAGATCAAAATTTAGCAGAACAAATTGTAAATCTTTATCTCTGTCCTATTGATCCTGGTAGCTCAGCTACTGTTTATTTCAATAGAGATGGTGCTATTCAAATTTCTGACATTATTATTAATGGGGATTGTTTCTATTTTACTTCTGTAGATATCACTTTTTCAGTTGAAGCACTTCGAGAATTATCTCTACCAGCTGGAACGCCTATTACTTTTTATTATAATAACCCTAATTTATTTGGTGCAACCCCTATTCTTACATGGTTAATACCTTGTGCGATTCCTGCTGGATCAATAGAAACACACACTATTACACTTCCTGTTACAACTGCTTCTAATATTTATGCTTCTTTAAATGATGATGGAAGTCAATCACCTGGCATTCATTTTCCCATTACGACTATTGATGAATTAGCTTATTCTAATAATATTGACCAAACCTCCATATGCACTAATGCAAATCCTACTATACAAGCACTTAAACAAACTTTAACACCTCAACCCATTTGCAATAATACTGTTATCTATACTGTTGATGTATGTAACATCAGCCCTATAGATGCTTATGGAGTTATCGTTACAGATTCTGCACCAACAGATTTTGTTTTACAAGAAACCATTATTAATAATAATGGCTGTTCTAATGAGAATAATTCTTCTTTTGATATTCCAAAAGATTGTTGTGTTTCGATTACATATACGTATAATGTTGCAAATGCAAGCAATGGAAATTATACAAACCAAATTGTAAGTTTACAGGGTCCAAATAATCAAACATATATTAATTTTAATGGTATAAATACAACTTCGGAGGATGTTTTAATTGACGGAAATATAAATTGTTCATCAACAACAATTGAATTTAGCAAAGAAGTTAATACCAATTCTACTTGTGATGATTCTTTCATTACTTATACATTTAAAATTGATAATCAAACTAATATTCCTTTACAAGGATTAACATTTAATGATATTTTACCTTCTAATTTGCAATGGACTTTTCAACCTTATAATCTTAACGGTTTAAGTATTAGTAATTCTTCTTTAATTAATAATTCTGCTTCCTTTATTATTGATGAAGTAATGCCTGACACTATTGCTAGCTTTTCTTTAGATGCTTATTTAGGCGATTGGGAAATGGATGGAATTTTAAACAATTCTGCTTCTTTAGAAAATGTTCCTGATTTAGAAAACGGAGGTATGATGACGTTAACTTCTAATTCAACAAGTACAAATATTGAAACCGCTCCAAATATAGAATTGCCAGACACTATTTATTTGAATGAAACTGATTCTATTATTGTTTTAGATGCGAATCTAGGAAATGAAACGACCATGAATTGGACTACAAGTGGAGATGGTAACTTTAGTAGTATCAATACTTCAACGACAACTTATACTTTCGGACCAGATGATTATGATAAAGGAGAAATTTCTTTATTCCTTTCTTCAGAATCAAATTGTGGCGAAAGGGGAAAAAATGTTATCGTTTACTTATTGCCTTTTACTTCCAATCAAGATTTAAAAAATCAATTGGGTATTGAGTATTATCCAAACCCTGCTCAAAATATTTTATTTATTTCTACTGAAAGTAACCAAGCATTAAATGTTGAAATATTTGACATTTTAGGAAAGCGAGTTTATCAAAATGATAGTCCTTTTATTTCTAAATTAGAAATAGATGTTTCTACATTACCAATGGCAACTTATTTTCTAAAGATTAGTGATGAAAACCAAAATTATATAATGGATAAAATAACTATAATTCATTAAGAAGTTCTTGAATTTCGCATTGAAGTTGTTTAAAAGGATTTACGACTTCCCCAATTCAATTGCTCGATTTAATGCAGCTTTCGCTCCATCTTTAATATTCTGATGGACAGTTTCTGTATTGAATTTTTTAATGGCGGCTTCAGTGGTTCCTCCTTTAGAAGAAACTTTTTGAATCCATTCGTCGCAAGAAAAATTGGATTTATTGTGTAGTTCCACTGCTCCTCTAAACGTTTGTGAAACTAATAATTCTGCTTGTGACTCAGAGAAACCCATTTCTTTTGCAGATTCAATCATGGATCGCATGAAGTAAAAAACATAGGCTGGCCCTGATCCTGAGATGGCTGTTGCCGCATCAATATCTTCTTCACTTTCTACATAGATTGTTTTCCCTGTAGTGTTTAATAAATTCTGTACCGTTACAAGTTCAATTCTAGTTACTTCATCTGAAGAAGTAAAAGCAGTCATCCCCATTCCAATTTGAGCGGGTAAATTGGGCATCGCTCTAATCACTTTATGAACACCTAATGATTGTGCGATAGTTTCCATTTTCACACCCGCCATGATAGACAAGAAAACCTGCTGCGGATCTACATGTGGTTTTAAATCTTTAAACAGCTTAATAGTGTCTTGTGGCTTTACTGCAAGAATGATTAAATCTGCTTTGGATAAACATTCTTCAGCAGCTCCGAAAACGGTTCCTATATCTTGAGATGATAATTGAATTGCCTTTTCTGGCGATTTCTCTAAAATCATCATATTTTCTTTATCTGTTACATGAGAACGTAAAAAACTCCGTGCATAAGTTGTTCCCATATTTCCACCACCAATAATTAAAACATTCATATTTTTTCTTTTAGTAAAGACGAATCAAAAATCATGCGATCTTATCTTATCAAACAAAGGTATTAAGTTAATAGCAATGTTACTAATTATTTTATTTTCAATAATTATTGAAAGTTCCATATTTTCGTTTTATCTTGCAGTATGTTTAAGGTAAAACAGATCATTATATGCTTACGAATCATAAATTATTAATCGATAAAAATTGTCCCATGTGCCAATTATATGGGAAGCTTTTCACTGCAACCGCTAAAATTGATGAAGAAACTATCGTTC
Source organism: Saprospiraceae bacterium (assembly GCA_020627985.1). GTDB lineage: Bacteria > Bacteroidota > Bacteroidia > Chitinophagales > Saprospiraceae > JAHDCE01. The sequence continues at coordinate 7,724 of JAHDFV010000098.1, read as the reverse complement.
ATTATCAAACTGTAGAATCATCTATTGCACAAGCAATAGATATGAATCGGGCTAAAAATGAAATTGCGTTTTATAATACTCATGACTTAACGACCACTTATGGATTAGATGCCATTCTTAAAATTTTATCACATAATTCGAGTATTTTAAAATGGTTCTTCTCCCTAGGTATTGTTTATTTTATTTTACAAAAAGGGTATAATTTTATTTCCTATAACCGCAAATTGATTTATCCTGTTTCTGAAACACATACAACTCGCCCTTGTATTCCCCAATTTAATTTTAGATACAGAATTAGTTATATCATTTTTGTGGCTTTATTTACAGGCTGTGTTTTAAACACATTTGCCTATCCTATTAATGCTTACTTTCATTTAGAACAAAATTGGTTGAGAGAATTTTACATTTGCTTTGGTCAAATCATCTGGCAAGGTGCTGCCATTTCAATTTTGAAGCCTAATATGAAATGGGATTATTTAGGAAATATGTCTACCGTTTCTTTAATCGGCGGCATTTTACTTCTTCCCTTTTTATTGATTACTGCTTTCTACCCTATTTCGATTATTGGCTCATTTATTTATTTTTTGTTTGTGGTTGGCATTATGTTATTAGAACACATTAGAAGATGTAAATTATTGGACATTCCAATTTGGATGACTTTCTCATGGATTGCATTTAGAACATTTATTTTAATGATTATTTTAATTCCATTTATTTTGAAGTGATTTTAGAACATAATGTTAATTCATTTCCAAATTATTGAAACACAATACCGATAGCTATCGGTATCAGTTTTTTATCTATACATTCCCGATAGCTATCGGGATGGCTTTGAATCTCAAAAAAAGCTTCATCTTGTATTCCAAGCATTCATAAATCATTTTAACATTAGTTTTTAAATTACTTCAATATGAAAAAGATAACAATTGCAGGAGGTACTGGTTTTTTAGGGAAGGCTTTAGAGAATTTTTTCTATCAAAAAGGATATCAAATATCTATTCTTACTCGGAGCCCAAAAAAAGAAAATCATTTTAAATGGGATGCTAAAAATATAGGTGATTGGATTTCAGAAATTGAAACTTCTGATGTATTAATTAACCTTACGGGTAAATGTGTTGATTGTAGATATACAGAAAAGAACAAACGCGAGATTATTAATTCTAGAGTAGAAAGTACCCGTATTTTAAATAAAGCGATTCAACAAATAAAAAGTCCACCTGCTGTATTTTTAAATGCAAGTAGTGGTACTATTTATGTGCATGCAGAAACCCAAAAAATGACAGAAGACAATGGAATCATTGGAGATGATTTCTCTATGAATGTTTGTAAAGCATGGGAAAAAGAATTTTTCTCCGTTCAACAAAATGCTGTTAGAAAAGTAGCTTTACGAACTTCCATTGTTTTAGGTAAAAATGGTGGCGCTTTTCCTAAATTAAAAATGATTACTAGATTAGGTTTAGGAGGTCATCAAGGGAATGGGCAACAAAATGTTACTTGGATTCATGAAGAGGATTTTTGTGAAGCTGTTGATTTTATTATTCAAGATAAAACGATAGAAGGTCCTATTAATATTGCATCACCGAATCCAGTTTCTAATTATACTTTAATGAAAAAAGTACGTGATAGATTTAAAATTCCTTTTGGTATTCCTCAGCCTGCTGCTTTATTAGAAATTGGTGCGAAAATAATTGGAACAGAAACTGAATTGTTATTAAAGAGTAGGAATTATATTCCAAAACGATTAATGGAGAAAGGATTTACTTTTAAGTTTAATGTCTTGGAGGAGGCTTTGAGGGTTTTGTAATAGCATTATTTTCTCTTTCTGTTCGTTTCTGTCCTGAAATAAAAACGACCTAAAAAATTCATCACGATACCTATCGGGAGTGACATTTTTTAACGTTCGATAAGTTGTAAATGCTACATTCAAAAAACTCGCTATTTATATTGAAGTTTTTATTGTCTTTCGAATTCCTTTTTTAACTTTTCGAATTTGCTTCATCTCTTGAATGCTCAAACAGTTTTGAATGTTTAACGCATATACTTCTTTATCTTCTCTAAAATGAATAAGGTCGGTTTAAAAAATTAAAGTAGGGATTTTATTCTAAGACATAAACTCTTTTTACTCGATCAGAAATAGAAGTTAAAACTTCATAAGGGATAGTATTCATACAAGAAGACAACTCTTTAATTGTAGGATTTTCTCCATAAATAATTACTTCATCTCCTACCCTGGCATCTGGAATATGATTAATATCAATCATACACATATCCATACAAATTACACCAATTGTTTTTGCTCTTTGACCTCGAACCATTACACTATATTTACCATAACCTGTAGCACGGGCAAGACCATCAGCATAACCGATACTAACGGTTGCTATTCTCGTTTTCTTAAATACTTTCCCTCCTCGATTATAACCTACAGATTCACCTGCTTTTAATTCTTTAATTTGAGAAATAGAAGCTTTTAATGTGCTAATTATATGTAATTTTTCTTTAAGTTCTGAGGATACTGCTACACCGTATAAACCAATCCCTAATCGAACCATATCAAATTGATATTCTGGGAATCGAGCTATTCCTGCAGAATTTAAAATATGTCGAATCGGTTGAATATGTAATGCTTTAGATATTCGTTCATACATTCGAGTATAACGGATAATCTGCTGTTTGGTAAAATCATCATGTTCTGCTGCATCTGATCCCGCTAAATGGGAAAATATAGATTGAATTATAATTGCTTTTCCTTGTAAAAATAAAATCAAAGCTGCTAAATCTTTTTCTTCAAAACCGAGGCGTCGCATTCCTGTATCTAGCATTAAATGAATGCTAATTTTTTTATTTTTATTATTTTTATTTTCTTGAAAAAATTGATAATATTTTTTTAATTGAGTTAAAGAATAAATCTCAGGTTCTAAATCATGTCGCACCATTGCATCAAAACCTGCTGCTTCAGGATTTAATACTAGAATAGGCGTTTTTATTCCTTCTAAGCGTAAAGCCACACCTTCATCAATATAAGCGACCGTTAAATAATCTACGCTTTGAGATTCCATTAATTGTGCTACTTGAATCGCTCCTGCACCATAAGCGGAAGCCTTAACCATTACCATGGTTTTAGTCTCAGGATTTAAAAGTCTTTTAAAAGTATTTAAATTATGAATTAAGGCATTTAAATTAATTTCTAATACCGTATTATGTGCTTGTTGCTCTAATCGAGACACCACTCTTTCAAACCGAAATGATCTAGCTCCTTTAACTAAAATAATTTCATCCTTAAATAAATTATGATTTAAATCTTCGAGTAAAGATTCCGTATCTTTATAAAAGGATCGTTTAATCGATCCTTTTAATAAGGAATCAATTTTAATAATATCTTTTCCAACTCCAATGATTCGATGCACATTAAAATCATCATTTAACCATTGTGCAATTTTTTTATAGATTTTATTACCCGAAACGTCATGTTGCAAAATATCAGATAATATTAAAGTTTGATTTTTATTCCCTGCTTGTGATTCCATAAAACGCAAAGAAGAACCTAAGGAAGTAATATCTAAATTATAAGTATCATTAATAATTGTAGTTTGTTGAATTCCTTTTTTTAATTCCAAACGCATCGCCACTATTTCTAGCATTTGCATTCTTCTATTTATTTCTTCATTCGGAATATTTAATTCTAACAAAGTCAACCAACAAATAATGGAATTATAACAAGATACTTCATCTACAAATGGAATATTAATTTCTATTTCTGATTTATTTCCATTTTTACTTGAGGTATAAATCGCAGAAATATTGGCACCATATTTCCCATCTTTCCGTTCTTTAATTTTTTGAATAAATAAATGACTGTCTTCTGTAAAAGACCAAGTAATTCCTTGAGCTCTCATGCCTTTTACACAAGCATCTATTTCTTTAATTTCTTTTCTCTAAATTATTTTTTTGGCATTATAAAAAAGCTGAGATTTTTCTTTTGCTTTTTCTTCTATATCAGAAAAACCAGCATCATGTGCTGTTCCAAGCGAAGTAAAAATTCCTATATTACAATTAATAATCGGAGCAATATTTTTCATCTCCCCTACTTCTGACACACCTGCTTCAAAAATCCCTAATTCATGTTTTTCTTGCAATGGCCAAACAGAAAGCGGTACACCAATTTGAGAATTATAACTTTGAGGACTTCGAATAATATTCAAATCCATTTTTAATAATTGATACAACCATTCTTTGACAATAGTTTTTCCATTACTTCCTGTAATTCCAATCACAGGAAGGCGAAACATATGACGATGAATTTTAGCTAATTCTTGTAATGCATCTACAGTATTGGGAACCAAAAAAAATTGAGCATCTACAAATGGTGTTGTGTCTACTTTTTCTTCAATAATAAAATTCCGAACTCCTTTTTGATATAATTCTGAGATATAATCATGCCCATTATTTTTTTCACTTTTAATCGCAAAAAAAATTGTAGCTGATGGTATTAATAATTGTCGACTATCAAATAAAAGATGCTTGATTTTATGTTCAACAATGTATTTATAAATTTCCTGCATGATTAGAATTATTATAAATCAAAACCTATATCTGTTCTAAAATTCTTTTTCGGAAAATCAATTACATTTGCATTTTCATAGGATTGTTTTAAAGCCTCTTTAAAGTCGCTTCCATATGAAGTAATGGCAATAACTCTTCCTCCATTTGTCACTACTTGATCTCCTTCTAATTTTGTTCCTGCATGAAAAATTAAACTACCGAAGGTTTGATCTAAACCATCAATGATTTTTCCTTTTTCATAGGCTTCAGGATATCCACCAGAAACTAAAAATACTGTTGTGGTTGATCGATCATCAATTTCTAAATTAATCGTATTTAATTTCCCTTCATGCGCTGCCATCATTAATTCTACTACATCCGATTGGATTCTAGGAAAAACTACTTCTGTTTCTGGATCTCCCATTCTACAATTGTATTCAATGACATAAGGGTCATTATTTACACAGATTAAACCAAAAAATACGAATCCGATATAATCCATATTTCTTTTACCGATTCCTTCAATAGTCGGTTTAATAATTCGTTCTTCTACTTTTTGCATTAAAGTATCATCTACAAAAGGTGGTGGTGAAACAGCACCCATTCCTCCAGTGTTTAACCCTGTATCTCCTTCTCCAATTCTTTTGTAATCTTTTGCAACAGGTAATATTTTATATTCTTTTCCATCTGTAATCGCAAATACAGAAAATTCTATTCCAGAAAGAAATTCTTCAATCACAACAGTTGAACTCGCTTCACCAAACTTACCACTCAACATTTCTTTCAGTTCGTTTTGTGCTTCTAGAATATTATCCAAAATCAGCACTCCTTTTCCTGCTGCAAGACCATCTGCTTTTAAAACAATGGGTGGCGTTTGTTGAGCAATATAATCTAAACCTTCTTGTAAAGTAGAAGCAGTAAATTCACCATAAGCAGCTGTAGGAATATTAAATTCATTCATAAATTCTTTTGCAAAAGCTTTCGATCCTTCTAAGATCGCACCACTTTTACCTGGACCAATTACAGCAATTTCTTTTAAGGATTCATCCGCTTGAAAATAATCATAAATCCCTTCTACTAAAGGTAATTCTGGTCCTACGATAACCATTTCTATTTCATATTGAAGAACGGCATCTTTTATTGCTTCAAAATCGCTGACCGAAATCGCTAAATTGGTTCCTTCTGTTTCTGTTCCTGCATTACCAGGTGCTATGAACAAATGACTACAACGAGGACTTTGATTTAATTTCCAAGCAATTGTGTGTTCTCTCCCCCCTGATCCTAATAATAAAATATTCATGTCAATTGATTTTTACTGGTCTTGATTTTAGTTAAAGAACAAGTTTTAGATTGATTTGATCGTATATTGTAATTCTATATTCTAGACAAAATTATTATTTCCCGCCTTGTAAGGTGTTTGATCACCTGACAAACGCTATAAAAAATGTTGTGCGAAGTGTTCGAACACCATCCAGGGCAGAAGTTTATTTATTGTTTAGCGCATAGATTTAATTTCAAAAGCATTACAATCAATATCATTATACAAAATAACAATGAAGTGATTTAAGAACATAATGTTAATTCCTTTGCAAGTCATTGAAAAACAATATTTCAGCTTTTTATCGATCCATTCCCGATAGCTATCGGGATGGCTATGAATCTCAAAAAGAGCTTTATCTTGTATTACAAGCACTTACAAATCATTTTAACATTAATTTTTAAATCACTTCAATACTAAAAGTACAAATGTAAAGAATTCATGGCTTCATTGACCCTTCAACAAAAATTATTCAAAGAATTAAGAAAACGAATTCCAAAACATTCTTCTTTAGAATTGGAATTGGCTCGTATTCTTAAGTTAGAATTTATTGAAGTCCTTGAAATTGTGAATTACCAAAAGGAATTAAGCTTAAATGATGCCAAGAAATTAGTAGATGATTTTGGAATCTCTTTAGATGGGCTTTCTGCATTGGCTCCTTCTGTTGTTCCTTTTCGCTTTAAAGCGATGGATTATAATTTACATTCCATGCGGGATTATTTCCATGCTGTTCTTTCTGAATTAAGAAATGTAAATGGTTGGGGTCCAAGACGCTTAACTTATGCTGCTAATGATTTTCCCGTTTTTACCTTATTCCAATTTCCAGATTTAGCAGCGTTCAAATTATATTTTTGGGGCAAAACGGTTTATGATATTCCTTCATTTAGAGATCGTCCTTTTTCTTTGTATGAAATTGATAAAATCAATTTGCGTTTAGGCGAACAAGCATGGCGCCAATATTTAAAAATGCCTTCAATTGAAATTTGGAGTTCTGATATCGTCAGTAATGTTTTGAAACAGATTTTTCATGCCTGGAAAATGAATTATTTTAAGGAAGCTGAAGGGCCTATACATATTTGTAATCAAGTCCTTGAATTATTAGATCACATAAAAATACAAGCAGAACAAGGTCGAAAATATCATCCGAATAATTATCCTCCTGTTAGAGAAAACTATCAACTGTTTTATAATGAAGTTTCCATTGCTAGTAATACCATTTTATTTTCATCTGAAGATATTGATGTTGCTTTTCTATTACCTAATGCCTTAAATTATTTAGTGACAGACAATCAAGCGTTTTGTTTAAAAACAGAAGCATGGTTACATACAATGATAGAAAAATCTACACCTATCAGTATACATAATCCAGAATTAAGAGAAAATTTCTTTAATCAATTAAAAGAGAATGTCCTTTTTGTAAAAGAAAGAATTTTAACAGCACAATTAGGGGAATTATAAGACCTTTGTACGTATATGGATATAGCTGCTATTATTCCTGTGGTAAGTATGATTATTGGTGCACTGAGTTTTCTATTCGCCATTTTCCTACTAACTGTTAAGTCTGACAATAAAATCAGTAATGTATTTATTGCAGCTTATTTGATGTTAACAGCTATTGATATTAGTGTTTACTATTATCATAATCATATTACATTACCCGCTTGGTTAGAAATGTTGCGAATTCAATCTTCAGAATTCAAAGGACCATTATTATATTTATACATTCTATCTGCTGTTCGAACTGATTTCAAATTAAAGCCAGTTCATTTTGTCAACCTATTGCCTTTTGTTTTCTCCATTCTAGTATTAACTCCTCGATTTTTTCTTGCTGATGCAGTAGGAAAAGAAGCATTCTTTGATCACT
>JAHDFV010000097.1 GCA_020627985.1 Saprospiraceae bacterium | reverse complement strand
ATTCTCTTCGTCATAGGGTTTTACTTTGATGATTAATAAATAAGGTGTTTCTAAAAAATATAATAGTTATCAATTGAAATACAAATCTATTGTTTTTTTCGGTGGATACAAATATTTGTCACATTTTTTTCTAGTCTTTTTATTAAAAAAATATGAAACATAATTTTATATCAATTTTTTTAGTGCAATTTCTAAAGCAGTAGAAGAAATATTGACTAAACTATCATTCTCAGCATGAACTTCTAATAAGGCCTTCCTTATTGTTTCTGAGACATCACCAAAAATAGCTTTATCAGTAATTGGCACATCAGGATTCATAAAATAAGCAAAGACCCTCGCCATACCACAATTCGCTATAAAGTCAGGAATTATACTAAATTTGGAATCAGCAAAATGTGCTGTTGGTCCAAAGAAAATTTCATCATCTACAAAAGGTACATTCGCCCCTGCTGCTAACACTTCAAGTCCTCCTGCAATTAAACTATCTACTTGAGAACGTGATATTAACTTAGACGCTGCCCCTGGAATGAAAATATCTGCTCCTAAGTCCCAAATTTTTTCATTTACTTCATTGAAAGGCAAAATTCGATCCGAAGTTAGTTTATTATTTGTTTTCTGAATAAATAATTGTTTAATTTCTTCAAAAGAGTATCCATCCTCTTTGATTACTCCTCCTTTTTGATCTATAATACCTACAACTTTAGCTCCTTGCAAAGCTAAATACACTCCCGCTGCAGATGCAACATTCCCCCAACCTTGTATTATAACTTTTTTTCCTTTTACAGATGTCTTTCTAAAAATATCATAATAATGCTTTACAGATTCAGCAACCCCATATCCAGTAATTTTATCTGCAACAGCATAATCTCTCGATCCATCAGGTACATAATCTGCATCTTCAACTATTTTCGTACAACCATGCCTTAATTGACCAATTACCCCAATTTTAGCTCCTTCATTTAAAGTTAGGTGACCGTTGACAATTCCTTCTTGAGGATGCCATAAACCTAAATCTTCAGTAATAGGAATTACATCTTTAATTTCATCTACATTTAAATCTCCACCTGTTCCATAATAATTTTTCAATAATGGATATACAGCTGAATACCACTTTTCAAGTACTCTTTCTCTTCTAGGATCATTCGGATCAAAATTAATACCTGATTTTGCTCCACCTATTTTAGGACCACAAACAGAAAATTTTATTTCCATTACTTTGGCTAAAGAAATTACTTCCTCTTTATTCAATCCCAATCGCATTCTAGTTCCTCCACCAGCAGCTCCATTCCTAAGAGAGTTGATAACGACCCAACCACTTGCTCCTGTTTCTTCATCGTTCCATTCAAAAACGATTTCAGGCTTTTTTTCTTTGTATTTCTTTAGTAAATCTTCCATATTATTTTGAATTGGTGCAAAAGTAATGATTTGTAAACTCTAGATGTCTTATTTTTTTAATAAATTAATAAAAACAAATTGCGGCATGATTCTTCAAATCATCTACGAATCATACCTTTAGGTAAATTTTAAATTGAATTATATTCAATCCTATGCTTGAAAATTGGATTAAACCCGTAGATATAAAATCTTTAGGTGAACTTAAAGATCTTCCTTTACATACTTTGTACCATCATATCGAAATTCATCATGACAAAATGCCCAATTTAAAAGATGTTCCTATAGTCATATTAGGTATAGGAGAAAATGCTAATTCTATTCGTAAATCTTTATATGCTTTGAGTTGGCATTTCTCTAAATTAAAATGTGTTGATTTAGGGAATGTACGAAAAGATGATCCTCATTTTATTACTCAGATTTTAACTGAATTAATTGATGGAAATATTCTACCTATTATAATTGGGCATAAAGAGATTCAACCCATTCCTCAATTTCTAGCCCATAAAGGTTTACGCACATATACCAATGTTGCCTTCATCAGTGAACAAGTACGCTACAATGAACTTCCAACTTCTAAGGATTACATCAACGAATTATTAGATAAATACTATCATCATATTTTTAACCTGGGTGTATTAGGTTTTCAAAGTCATTTTATGAGTCCAAATACAATAGAATGGTTGAACAAAAGTAAATTTGACGGCATTCGACTTGGGGAGTTAAAATCTGATATCCAATCTGCTGAGCCTATCATTAGAGATGCAGATATGATGTTGTTTCATTTAGATGCACTTAAAGGATCAGAATGTGCTGCAATGACTAGCCTTTCTCCTAATGGGTTGGTTACGGAAGAAGCTTGTCAATTAGCGAAATATGCTGGAATGAGTAATAAATTAAGTTCATTTAGTATATCTGGATATTTCGCTGAATTAGACCATAATCAATTAACGGCTCAATTGATTGCACAAATCATTTGGTACTTCATTGATGGATTTCAGAATAGGAAAGGAGATTATCCTTTTGATGATTCCGATATGACTGAATATATCGTTAGCCAAAAAGAATTAAATCATCAAATAACATTTTGGAAAAGCAATAAAAGTAATCGATGGTGGATACAAATTCCTGAAATAAAAGAAGGAAAAGATATGAAAAGACATCGCTTGGTTCCTTGTTCATACATGGATTATAAAAAAACCAGTCAAGGAGAGATTCCTGAAAGAATACATCAAATTATAGAACGATTCAATTCTTAATCTTTAATCTAATAGTTTTTCTAAGCGAATACCTCTTGATCCTTTAATTAAGAATAATGTTTGATTATACATATTCCAATTAAATGATTCTTTTAGTGTATTGATATCATTGAAATTATTTATTTGATCAATTTTACTAAATTCTTTACCTACTGTAAAAATATTTTCGAAGTTTAATTTTGTTGCTAATTGATAGATTTTGATATGTTCTATATCACTCACTTCTCCCAACTCTAACATATCTCCTAAGATTACAATTTTCTTATCTTTTTTAATTTCACCAAAATTAATTAATGCTTTTTCCATACTTGTTGGATTAGCATTATAAGCATCTAAAATGATTTGGTTAGAATTGAGTTGAATGAATTGTGATCTATTATTTTTCGGTTTATAATTTTCAAGAGCTGCTACTATATTTTCATTACTTACTTTAAAATAAGTGCCAATTGAAATAGCTGTTTGTACATTATTAAAATTATAACTGCCTACTAAATTTGTATTTATTAGCATATTAGAATCAGATGTTTTCCAATTAACTTTCAGAAAAGGATTAGCCGTTTGATATTTTATGTATTTATCATTGCCATATTCTATTTTTTTATTACAATTCAAAGCCATTTTTGTCAAATGATCTTCTCCTTTATTTACAAAAGCAACTCCTTTATTTTGAGCAATATAATCATACATTTCGCCTTTGGTTTTAATCACTCCATTAAAACCTCCAAACCCTTCTAAATGAGCCTTTCCAACATTAGTAACCAGTCCATGAGTTGGTTCAGCAATCTTACATAAAAATTCTATTTCAAAAGGATGATTCGCACCCATCTCAATTACTGCAATTTCAGTATTTTCTTTCATAGCAAGTAATGTTAAAGGAACTCCAATATGATTGTTAAAATTACCTTGAGTAAAATGAACAATGTAAGTCGTTTCTAGCACTTCAGCTATTAATTCTTTTGTAGTTGTTTTACCATTTGTTCCTGTTATAGCTAGGATGGGTATTTCAAATTGTCTACGGTGGTGTTGAGCTAAGTTTTGTAGAGTTTCTAATACATCTTCGACTAAGATATATCGCTCATCTTTGACAACTTTTTTTTCATCAACTACCACAAAAGAAGCTCCTTTTTCTAAAGCTTTTTCTGCAAAATCATTCCCATTAAAATGCTCCCCTTTTAATGCAAAATAGATTTCTCCATTTGATACCTTTCTAGAATCAGTCGTGATGCCTTTGGCCGACAAATATTTATTATAGATTTTTGAAATCATTCTTATATCTAATTCTTTACAATAAAAGAAGCCTTCATGTACATACGTACATGAAGGCTTCTTTATTATAAAAACGTATGATTATTTATACTTACGTTTATTCTTTTTTATACTTTTCTTACCAAAAGAATTCCCTCCTTTGACTTCATTACCTGAAGGACTACCTGTACGAGTCATAGCACATCTAAAACCAATTGTTCTATCTGACTTCTCTTCTTGTTTAAATCTTCTAGCACCAGGTACCATCCAATAAGCTCTATCTGCCCAAGATCCTCCTTTAATTACTCTTGATTGATCATTGATTAATGTAGTTTTACCATAATCATATTCAACTTCTGATTCTTCATCACCATCTAAGTAATCATATACTTTTCCTCTCTTGTAGTTTTCACGATCAGCTACTTCATCATCTTCTACATAACGGTAACGTAAACGTCCAATACTATCTTTTTCTACAGGAGAACCATTTTCATCTAATTCTTTGGTTTTGAAAATACCACCTCTAAAAGGATTCAAATCATGACCTTCTACATCCCGTAAAGCTACACTAGTCATAGGACGATAAACATCCATTGTCCATTCACTTACATTACCTGCCATATTAAATAAACCAAAATCATTAGGCATGAATGATCTCACAGGAGTTGTAATGTGACCATTATCATTCAACTTACCAGCCATACCCATATAATCACCTCTTCCTCTCTTGAAGTTGGCTAAGATTTGACCTTGATATTTATTTCTTGTTTGTTCTCTAACTGTGTTTCCATTCCAAGGATATAATCTTTTATCAGAGATTCTTTCATCTTTTGATGAAGTTTGATTTCCTTGTAAAGAAAGAGCAGCATATTCCCATTCAGCTTCTGTAGGCAAACGATACGAAGGTAACATAATACCATCTTCGAATTGAACTCTACGCTCTCCACCAGATCTTAAATCTGGAAGATTTTTACGTACACTACCTTCATATTGTCCAGCTAAATACGCTTCTGTATTAAAGTTATCCTCATCTTTTTGATCAGAATTAGGATTTAAAATTCCTTTCTCAATTAACATCATTTCGTTTACACGATCTGTACGCCACTTACCATATTCGTTTGCTTGTAACCAAGATACACCCACGACTGGATAATCATTATAAGCAGGGTGTCTGAAATATGTTTCTACAAATGGTTCATTGAATGCTAATTCTTCTCTCCACACTAATGTATCAGGTAAAGCCTTTAACATTACTTCAGGATAAGATTCTCCAAACACTCTAGATAACCAATAAAGGTATTCTCTATAATCTACGTTTGCCACTTCAGTTTCATCCATATAAAATGATGAAACCGTTACTCGACGAGGAATATTATTCCATTCGAAAGTAACATCTTGTTCTGTTACTCCCATCATGAAAGTACCCCCTTCTACTAAAACTAAATTAGGACCCGTTTCTTGTCCTTGAAATTCACGTTTTTCAAATCCACCCCATTCGGTGTCATTGTATTTCCATCCTGTAGTTGATGAACGCTCTTTTTCACCACAACTTGAGGCAACTAGAGCAAGCACTATTAGTGCAAAACCAAATCTAAAAAGATTCTTCATGAAAGCTTAGGTTTTCTTTTCTAAAAGAAATATGAATAACAAATATAAACAAAAACCATTCTCAACAAATAAATTTAATCGTCTAAATGGCATTTAATTCTCTAATTTTTATAAAATCATACCTTATCTAAACATTTTAAGGCAATCGTTGTAATCTGGTTTACGTTTTTTTCCCGCATCTAAGTTTAAAATTAAACTCACTTCATGCGAACCGTTTGATTCATTTTGAAGCTTAGAAACTGTCCAATCATAACTATATCCTATCTTCAAAATACCTTTATTATATCCTATTAAGAAAATAGCTGCATCTGAATTAGAAAATGTATGTCTAAACCAAGCTCCTCCATAAATAGGTCCAAGTCCAACATAGGTACCTAGATTAATTTGTTTAAAGGATTGTTGTTTTGTAAACATTACATTCGGAGATATGAACGCAGGAAAACGAGTCTTATTGTCTGGTGTTAAAGAAAATTGAGCCCCTCCATGCAAAGAAATTCGCATAGGTAAACCATCTAAAAGTTCTGGATTAACATCCAATAAGCTCTCATTGGGTGTATTGATATGAAAAGCAGAGAGTCCTGCATAAAACATTTTACTATATATCAGTATTCCACTTGAAATATCAAATGAAGATTTACTCAATTGGTCAGGTCTATTTTCTTCAGAAGTATTTAATGATCCGTCAGTAGGATCCAATTGGTCTAAAAAAACAAGTTTTTCCCAATTTAAATTTACTTGGTGAATACCCGCTTGTACTCCTCCTTTTAAAAATATCTCTTTTGTAATTGGTAAAGTATAGGAATAAGTTACATTAAACTTGCCTGTATTATAAATACCATCACCTGCTTGGTCAACTAAGGCTGTAAATCCAACACCACTTTTGAATTTTTCAAAATATTGGTCGTAAGAAACAGCATAAGTTGTGTATGCATTAAAAATAGAAGACCATTGATTTCTATAATTAAATGCGATTCTAGGAGAATATGTGGTACCAGCAAATCCTGGATTAAGATTCATGGGTGAAGCATAAAACTGACTAAAAACTGGATCTTGAGCTGATAAGCGTCCTCCACTTGACATAATACACATAAAAATGAATACGGAAACAAGGACTTGTATATTTCTGACCATATATAATTACATCAAGGTATTATCTTAAAGTTCTTAAGTATTTAGATGAATAAAAAAGAAATATAAATTCGTCATCTTTTTGTTTAAAAACCTGATTACAAATTGAACGATTTATAAAATAACTATTATTTATCTTATTATTGTATGTTATCAAAACAATACCAAGAATCATTTAACGTTTTTATAACATTTAAGAACCAATACAACTTTAAAATCAATAATTTGCTGAAAGCGATGCAATATAAAAATAAAATACTTTTACTCCTTTTTTTGTGGCTCAACTTAATTCAAATTAGCGCCCAAGAAACATTTTATATAGAAGAAACACTCCAATGGAACGAAGATGATCCATTTGATTTTAAAGAAGGTTATACGACAGTAGACGCTGATCAATTGCCTCTTTTTATGGTTAGAATTCCTGTTAATCAAGGAGGAAAAATTAATGCAAGATTGATTGAGTCTAATTTTGAATCTACTGAATTAGAATCTAATTCATCCAGGATATTGGACAACATAAAAATACATGCTAAAATAGAATGGGAAAGGAGAAAACCTTTTTGTAAAATTTCATTTATTCCGATTACAAAAAACGGTAATTCTTTTGAAAAATTAACTTCTTTTAAAATTAAAGTTACTGTTCAGAATACTCCTACAGTTCTTTCCAATAGAACGAATACTTTCACTTCTGTTCTTACTGACGGCGATATATATAAAATATCTACTGAACAATATGGTATTCATAAATTAAGCTATGACTTCTTAAAAAATGATTTGGACATTGATATTGATAATATTGATCCAAGAACTATAAAACTTTACGGTAATGGTGGAGGAAGACTACCCAGAAAGAATAGTGATTTCAGGCATGATGATTTAGTAGAAAATGCAATATTCATACAAGGCGAAAATGATGGGAATTTTGATACAGGCGATTATATTTTATTCTATGCTGAAGGTCCTAGTAAAAAAACGGTAGATATTCCTAATTCAACGTTTGGTTTAGAATCTAACGTTTATGATGATTTAAATTATTATTTCATCAAAATAAGTTCAAGTAATGGAATTAGGGTTAGCGATCAAGCAAATAATACAAATTCGACTTTTACTACATCAACTTTTAATGACTATACGGTTTTAGAAGAAGATCGATATAATTTATTAAAAGATTACAGTTCTGCAAGTGGTTCAGGTCATGAATGGTTCGGAGATCGTTTTGATTTGGTTACAGAAAAAGATTACAATTTTAGCATTCCTAATATTGATACCAATACCCCAATCACCACTCGTGTAGAAATGGCTGCTCGTAAAAGTGGAGCATCTAGTCGATTTGTAGTAACAGTTGATGGTCAGCAATATCAAAGTAATCCTATGTCAGCTGTAAATACATCTAGTGTAGAAGCTGTATATGCTAGAAAAGGCATTTTAAATGAAGAAATGCCTTCTTCAAGTAATTTCTCGTTAAATCTAGAATATAATTCTCCAGGAGGAGAAGCTTGGTTAGATTTTATTCAATTAAATTATAGAAGAAATTTGATTTACAATGGTCAAGAATTGGCCTTTAGAGATTTAGAAACAATTGGAGAGGGAATTACTTCTTTTCAAATTGAAAATGCAGATTCGAATATGGAAATATGGGATATCACAAATCCCCTTTTTCCATATAGACAAGCATTTAGCTCAAATGGTTCTCAAGCAAGTTTTGGAACCGAAACGAATATTTTAAAAGAATTTGTAGCATTCAATAAGAATGGTGATTTTATTAGTCCAAAGGCAATTGGAAGTATCCCTAATCAAAATATACACGCTATTACTGATGTAGATGCTGTAATTATTTATCATAGAGAATTTGAAAGTGCAGCTCAACAATTAAAAGAACACCGTGAATCTTTTTCTGGATTGAGTATTGCAATGGCTGAAATTGATCAAATTTATAATGAATTCTCTTCAGGATCATTAGATCCGACTGCTATTAGAGATTTTGCTAAAATGATTTATGATCGAACGGATCAATTTAAATATATGGTTCTTTTTGGAGATGGATCTTTTGACCATAGAGATGTGTACCAGATTGGCACCAATTCGAGATTTATACCTGTTTTTGAAACAGAAGAATCTCTTGCTCCCATTGAAGCATTTCCTGCAGATGATTACTATACACTATTGAGTCCAGATGAAGGTGAAAATTTAGAAGGTGCATTAGATATTGCAGTAGGTCGCCTACCTGTTAAAAGTCAGTTTGAAGCTCAAAATATTGTTGATAAGATTATTTATTATGATACTTCACCTGAAACTTTAGGCGACTGGAGAAACAATATTTCATATTTAGCGGATGATGAAGACAATAATGTACACATAGACCAAGCTGATGGTATCGCCACTTTGATTGATACCACGTACGAGGATTTCAATATTAATAAAATATATTTTGATGCTTTTCAGCAAGTTACTTCTTCTGGTGGTGCTGCTTACCCAGATGCTCAATCATCTATCAATAGCTCTATATTTAAAGGTCAACTTGTGGTTAATTATCTTGGACATGGTGGTCCTACTGGTTGGGCGCAAGAAAGAGTTTTATTAGTCAATGATATAAATAGTTGGACGAATAAAGAAAAAATGCCTTTGTTCGTAACCGCTACCTGCTCCTTTACATCATATGATGATCCTGAAGGAGTTAGTGCAGGAGAATTGGTTTTCTTGAATAAAAATGGTGGAGGAATTGGTCTTTTCACTACAACTAGGGCTGTTTATTCTAATGCCAATAAACGATTAACAGAATCTACTTTTAATACTATTTTTGAAAAAATAGATGGAGAATATCCAACGCTTGGTGAAATATTGCGGCTTGCTAAAAACAACAATGCACAGGATACCAGTACGATTAATGCAAGAAAATTTACCCTCATTGGTGATCCTACTCAAAAATTAGCCGTACCAGAATATTCAATTGCGACAACACATGTCAATAATGTACCAATTACTGCTAATGGTCTTGATACATTATCAGCCTTAGAACAAATAACAATTTCAGGTAGAATTGAAGATACTTTTGGAAATCCATTGACTAGTTTTAATGGAACTGTTTTTCCTACCATTTTTGATAAAAAGAAAATTATTTCCACATTAGTTAATGACCCAGACACACCTGAAACATCAGGTTCTTTTCCTAAAGATTTTACCTTACAAAAAAATATCATCTTTAAAGGAGCTGCTAGTGTAGTAGATGGTATTTTTACTTTTTCATTTGTGGTTCCTAAAGATATTGATTATGAATTCGGAGAAGCGAGAATCAGTTATTATGCACATGATGGCTCTAACAAAGATGCAGCTGGTTATTACGATAAAATAGTGATTGGTGGTACTGCTGAAAATCCTATTAATGATGATACTCCACCTATCGTTGAAGTTTTTATGAATGATGAAGAATTTGTTTTTGGTGGAATAACGAATCAAAATCCATTTATCTACGTAAAGTTATCAGATGACTTTGGTATCAATGTTGCTGGTTCAGGGATAGGTCATGATTTAACTGCTGTTTTGGATGAAAACACTCAGAACACCATAATAATGAATGACTTTTATGAAGCGGAAGTAGATGACTTCAAAAAAGGAAAAGCACAATACCCTTTAAGTAATCTTAGTGTTGGTTTACATACTTTAACGGTAAAAGGTTGGGATATCGCCAATAATTCTGGTGAAGGATATACTGAATTTGTAGTTGGTGATAATGCCAATGTTGCTTTGGACCATGTTCTTAATTATCCAAATCCATTTACAACGAGTACCGAATTCCAATTTGAACATAATCAAGCTGGAAATAATTTAAGAGTTCAAGTAAAAATATATACAGTTTCTGGAAAATTGGTCAAAGTGATTGATGAAGATGTTTTCACTCAAAGTAATCGAATTACAGGTATCCAATGGGATGGTAAAGATGATTATGGAGATGAACTAGGAAGAGGTGTTTATTTATACAAAGTTAGTATCGCTAACTTCGAAAACGAAAATATTAATGATACGATAAGCAGCGAATTCGAAAAATTAGTCATTTTAAAGTAGGCAAAATGGATCTAACACCCGTTTTGTAGACTAAATTGAAAAAAATTAAATAATAATCTTTTATTATATGGTGAAAGTTTACCCAAGTATTTTTTAATCTTATATTTGCAGACTATTTTAAAATAACACTTGTTATGAAAAAGAACTTATGGGTACTTTTCGCAGTTCTCTTATTTATATTTAATGCTCAAACATCCTTTGCTCAATTTGGATGTAGTTTCAATACTGATTCTGGGCAATGGGATGGTGCTGATGGCGGACCTTGTACAAATACAATTATTACAGCCGTTCCATTTTTACGTATTATTCCTGAAGCTCGCTCTGGAGCAATGGGTGATGCGGGTATTGCTATTTCCCCTGATGCTAATGCAATGCATTTCAATCCTTCTAATCTAGCTTTTGCTGAAAAGAACATTGGTGTTTCAGCCACTTATACTCCTTGGTTACGATCTTTAGGATTAACAGATGTCTACATGGCATATTTAAGCGCCTACTCAAAAATTGGAGAAAAAGGGGATCAAGCTGTTGGTATTGGTTTACGCTATTTTTCTTTAGGACAAATTAGTTTTACAAATGATAATGGTGAAGCGATTGGTAATGGTAGACCTAATGAATTTGAATTTGCTGGTGCTTATTCAAGAAAGTTAACTGAATTTTTCTCAGTGGGAGTTGGTGCTAAATTCATTTATTCTAACTTGGCTTCTGGTCAAAGTGTAGGAGGTGTTGATATTAAACCAGGAATTACTGGTGCAGCTGATATCTCAGTTACATTTAGTAAGCCTATTACTTTAGGAGGAATGAAAGGTAAAACTACTACAGGTTTAGCCATTTCGAATATCGGACCAAAGATCACTTATACTAATTCTATTAATAAAGATTATATTCCTACGAACTTTGGTTTAGGATCTGCTCTAGAATTAAATTTAGATGAATTCAATTCTCTAACTTTTGCCCTTGATTTAAATAAATTAATGGTTCCAACTCCACCTATTTTTACTGTGGATGAAGTTACTGGAGAAACAGTAGATCAAGATGGAAACCCGATCAGTGCTGATGGTGATGAAATACCTGATTACAAACAACAAGGTTTAGTTGGAGCAATGTTCAGTTCTTTTGGAGATGCTCCTGATGGCTTCAATGAAGAAATGAGAGAGTTTATGATCTCTGTGGGTGCTGAATATTGGTATGACAAGCAATTCGCCGTAAGAGCAGGTTACTATTGGGAACATAAATCAAAAGGAAATAGAAAATTCTTTACAGTTGGTTTAGGGCTAAAGTATAGTATATTTGGTTTAAACTTTAGTTATTTAGTTCCAACATCTAACCAAAGAAATCCTTTAGATAATACTTTACGTTTTACTTTATTATTTGATATTGATGCTAAATCAGATAGTGAATTATAAAAATAACAACTCCAAAAATACTTGATAAAAAAAGATGGTTGAAGCATTTCAACCATCTTTTTTATTTAAATCACTTCATAATTAAACTTTCTTTCTTTTCTTTAGTCCAATAAAAAACGAAATCAATTGGAATCTCATTTGAAAAGTCAGCAACAAGATATCGATGAAACTATTCT
>JAHDFV010000096.1:4083-12284 GCA_020627985.1 Saprospiraceae bacterium | reverse complement strand
ATTTTTAAACACTACAGGATCTTCCAACAACGCATGTGTACCAATAATGATATTCGTTTCACCTTCAGCTAAAGCTTCCAAAACGGCTTTCCTTTTTTTCCCTTTTATACTACCAGTCAGAAAACCAACATTGATTCCCAGTCCCTCTACATATTCACGAATTGAATCAAAATGTTGTTGAGCCAGTATTTCTGTTGGAGCCATTAAAGCTGCTTGAAAACCATTGTCTAATGCAATCAACATAGACATTAATGCCACCATAGTTTTACCTGAACCTACATCTCCTTGCAAAAGTCGATTCATTTGTTTGTTCTGACCTAAATCTTTCCGGATTTCTTTAATTACTCTTTTTTGAGCCCCTGTCAATTCAAAAGGAATTTTTTCTTTATAAAAACCTAAAAAGAAATCTCCAACTTTTGTGAAAGGATATCCCATCAATGCATTTTTACGATTTTGTCGGATTTGTAGTAGCCGTAATTGCAAAAAGAATAATTCTTCAAATTTTAAACGATTGGTTGCTGCTCTTAAATCAATTGGATTTTTAGGAAAATGAATATCTCGTATTGCGACATATCTGCTCGGAAAATTCATTTTTTCGATCAAATACTTAGGTAGAATTTCGGGTATATCTTCAGGAACAACTTTGTTCAATAGAAAAGCAACTAACTTTCGTTGCCCTTTTGCATCTAAACCTTTATTATTTAATTTTTCTGTACTAGGGTAAACAGGTGCGAGCGTTAAAGGTTTCTTGGATGCTGTTTCGATTACTGGTTCAATTTCTGGATGTGGGATACTGATTCTTCCATTAAAATCACTCACCCGACCAAATACAATATATTCAACTCCCGTTTGAAGTTTTTTCTGTACCCAATTTGCTCCTTTGAACCAAACCAATTCTGTCATTCCTGTTGCGTCCCTAAAACGAGCAACCAAACGTTTTCCTCTTCCAGAACCCATCATTTCAATTCGTCGTAAGACTCCTTTTAACTGAACATTTTCACCATCCATTCCAGGACCAATATCTTTAATGAGATGGAATTTCGTTTTATCAACATATCTAAAAGGGAAATGCATTAAAAGATCTCCAAAAGTAAAGATGCTCAATTCCTTTTGTAGCAATTGAGCTTTCAAGGGTCCAACTCCTTTTAAAAACTCTATTTTAGATTTTAATGTCGACATAAATGCAAAGGAAAATTCTTAATTTATTTTTGAATTAATTTAGAAGCGAGTAGTCTTTTAAAATTTTCTTGCTCGGTATCACTTAAAACTCTTTTAGGTATAATGTGAGCTGTAGCTAAAGATTCAAATAACCAAAAAGCATTTTCATTTTCAATGAAATTGATAATACCCTTCCATTGAATTTCTGACTTAATAAATTCATTTTCCATCAGAATAGAACTTGGGGTAAAATGATATGTATTTTCAGCCCAAAAACGTTCGTTTATTTCATGATTGTAGTAGCCTTGTGCAAAATGTTTTAATCGATTAGTGTACACTTTATCATATAGAAAAAACCATAATGCAGCAATAATTATTAATACAGCTCCCATACCATATTGGTTATCTAATAAAAAAGCTGCACCAAACAAAATCAAACCTAAAGGAATTAAAGTTTGAATTCGTTGTCTTGATTTTTTTTTCCAAGGAGCTGACCAATTATTAAAAACATAAAGGTCTACTAATTCGGGCGTAGAAAGGTTGAATTTTAATTGCATTGATTTTTTTTCTATTTCATACAAATATAGGATATAATTCAGATTACCTTTGTAATAGAAAATGAGATACTTCGCAGAAATAGCATATAACGGCGCTCAATATGTGGGTTGGCAAGTTCAACCAAATGGAATTACGGTTCAACAAACCATTGATGAAGCACTTTCATTAATACTTGGTGTTAAAATTGAAGTTTTAGGCTGTGGTAGAACAGACGCAGGTGTTCATGCTTCTCAATTTTTTCTACATTTTGATTTTGAAGGTACTTTTCCAAAAGGATTTGTACATCGTTTAAATAAAGTCTTACCCAAAGACATCGCTGTTTATTCTATTTTTCCTGTAAAAGAAGATATGCATGCTCGCTTTTCGGCTACTAAAAGAAGTTATGAATATCACATCGATCTTAGAAAAAATCCTTTTAGATCTAAAATCATTTTTCAATACCCATACAATAAAGAATTAGATTTTGAAAAAATGAATCAAGCGGTTCAATTGTTATTGAATTATGATGAATTTTTTCCATTCTGCAAAACGCATTCTGATGCGAAAACAATGTTCTGTGATATTACAAGAGCTGAATGGGTAAAAATAAATGATACTCAGTGGGTTTTCCATATTTCTTCTAATCGATTTTTAAGAGGTATGGTACGTTTAATTGTAGGAATGAGTATAAACATTGGAAGAGGAAAACTAGAAATTGAGGATGTAAAAGAAGCTTTAGAGCAACAAAAAACATTAAAACAAAGTTATTCTGTTCCTCCAGACGGATTATTTTTAACTGAAGTTTCTTACCCTGATCTAATTTAGAAAGAATCTCAATGAAATTATTCTCAATTTTGTACGAACAAACCTCAAGTACAAGACGTTTAAAACTATTAGGACTTTTAGAAATGAAAAAATAAAGTAGGTATGATATCAAAGACAATGGAAGATGCTCTAAATCATCAAATAGAATTAGAAGCATACGCTTCTCAATATTATTTAGCAATGGCATCCTGGTGTGATAAAGAGGGATTAGAAGGCGCAGCTGAATTTCTACATTTTCAATCTGTAGAAGAGAAGGAGCATATGATGAAGATTTTTCATTACCTCAGCGAAGTAGATGCTTTTGCCATCACTCCCGCGATACCTCAACCCCCTCTTAAATTTGATTCTGTTCAAGAAGTATTTAAACTGGTTTATGAACATGAAAGAAAAGTAACACAATCGATTAATGATCTTGTAGGTATTTGCTATAAAGAAAATGATTACAATACACTGAATTTTCTTCAATGGTACGTAGAAGAACAACGAGAAGAAGAAAACCAAGCTCGGACTATTCTCGATCGAATAAAACTAATTGGTGAAGGTGGGCAAAGCCTATATTTCATTGATAAAGAAATGAAAAAATTCTTTGCAGCAGCTCAAGCAAAAGAAGCAGCTGAAGCGGA
Organism: Saprospiraceae bacterium; assembly: GCA_020627985.1. Taxonomy (GTDB): domain Bacteria; phylum Bacteroidota; class Bacteroidia; order Chitinophagales; family Saprospiraceae; genus JAHDCE01. The sequence continues at coordinate 9,141 of JAHDFV010000096.1, read as the reverse complement.
TGGTGGTGATGCAGCTTAATTAAAAAATCACTTAACTCAAAAAAGAGGCTGTCTCAATAAATCGAGACAGCCTTTTTTTTATTTTCCTTTTTTCCCAATTAGTTTATTCAAAGTATCTTGGGTATTTTTCCATTCATTGCGTTGTTGATGCACATAGGGTTTAGCAGCCCTTTGCTTACAGTTTTCAATCGGGCATCTTTCACAGGTCTTATTTACAATTTTTGTAGGAATATTTTCATCTGCAGAAAATCGTATCACTTTCTTTAACCAATCATCCATCAGAATTCCAAAGGTTACACTCATATCTTTATCTTGCAAAGGGCCTTTTGGTATACCTATAGAAACTGTTAAATATTCGTCTTCTGTTCCCCAATAGGTTGACTTTTGAGCACGAGCTATTAAACCTTTATTTCCATTTTCTCTTCTTAGTTGTAATTCTTTTAGAATATCAACAGAAATCCATCTTCTACAATAATGTTCATGTATTTTATTACTATGAGGGTGATGACTTTGATTTAAATGAAGGACTTTATCAATCATAAATTGATTAGAGCTTGGTTCTGTCCTAACCCTTATAAAAAACAACTGATTTAGTTTGAAATATTTGGGTAAAATATTAGTTAATCGGTGTACAAACATTTCAGGAGTAACATTGTAACTATTAATAATATCTACTAATGCTTTTCCTTCCCATTTTTCTCTACTACAGAATTCTTCAACTTGTTTAGCTACTTTTTTTCGATGCATCATGAGTGTTGCAGCAAAGTAAGTGGCTTTAAAGTTACTAAGCACGGGATCAAAAGCATGAGGAACCCTTAATGGTGCATAGTATGGTCTATCAACTAATTCTAAAAATCGATATCCTAATTCTCTTCCGAGTAATAAACTCTTTTGTTTTTCATTGACATCACTATGAATTAATAATTTATTTTCTTTTGGAACAAAAATCGAATGAATGTTTTTTAATTCTTTGAACTGTTCAACATCAATTTCATCTATTTTTAATTTATATTTTTCTTTTAGAATTTGTTCGATCTTATCAGCATTAAGATTTTCTTTGAAATTAAATTCATTTATACATTTATCGACTTCTAATTCTATTTCTTCAAAGTAATTATAATGTAATTCTTGATAGGCTCGCATTGCTCCAAAGTAAAAATTCTCTTCTTGTAAAGCGTAATTTTTTGACAACTCTACTAGAGTTGATATAAAAGCTCCAACTCTAACTGGTGCTTTCGAAATAATTTCTACTACTTTCTGAATATCTATACCAAACAAATCAAGTGGCAATTCACTTAAAAAATTAGATTTCAATAATTCTCCAACTGGAAGCAAAGCTGGATTTAATTCAAAAGAAGTTAATTGATTTTCATCTTGATCAAAAGTTTTCGCTAAGATTTTAATCTTGTCAAGCTTAGGGTATTTTTTACCTTTTTCTATTTCATTTAAATATGAAATAGACATACCTGATTTCTTTGATAACTCAGAGAAAGACAGCCCTTTAGACGTTCTTAATTCTTTAATTTTAAGACCAAATATAATTTTCTGATACTGATTCTTCATACAGTAAAAACTGCCTAATTTTAATGTAAATTTGTGAATTTTCGCTGAAAGATATGATTTTTTATGATAAGCTTTTCATAATAGAGCTATTCACTTTATTTATATGTATTCAGGAATTAGCTGATCAATTTTGAAACAATATTGTAAAATCTACATTTAACAATTAGGATTGATTTAAAAATTGGATTAATCTAAGTAAATGACACCTCCCCTATTAATACCCACCTCATGTTTTTTTGGCATGAATATTTTATTGAAAAAGAATATAATTATTCAATATGGCACAAATGGGTAATCCTATAGACGAACAAATTTGGCAAAGAAGGCTTGATCGGGAAAGAAAAGCTCGTAAACAGGCCGAAATGATTTTAGAAAAAAAATCTCTAGAATTATTTAAAGCGAATGAAAGTTTAAAAAGATTAAACATTCAACTTAAGGATTCTTTACTGAACAATATTAATGCTTTACATGAATCTGAATCAGAGAAGTTTGCATTATTTGAAAATGCATCTGTAGGGATTGCTGTTTGTATGGGCGATCGAATGTTTAAATTAAACAATCGATTATCTCAAATGCTCGGTAAAACAGAAAGAGAATTAACGGGAAGAAGTATTTTGGAATTGATTTATCATTTAGATCAAGATTCATTCGAGAAAAAAATAAATTCACTTTATTTAGATAACAAAGCGGAATTTAGCCATGAGGCTCGATTAATAAAAAATAACAATTCTACTTTTTGGGGTCAATTTAATGTTTCGCCAATTATCGATGTTTTAGGTAGTGTAAAATATTACATCTTTATTATTGAAGATATTCAAGAAAAAAAGAATTACGAAGTAAAGCAAGAAGGTTTAATTGAACAACTAAAAGAAATCAATAGTCAATTAGAAAATTTTGCGCATGTAGTTTCTCATGATTTGAAAGCACCATTAAATGGTATGAATACTGTTATGATGTGGATACGAAATTATATGGAGAAAAAGGGGGTAGATGAAGAAATGTCGGAATACCTTTTATTAGTAGATGATCGTGTATCAAAAATGTATAAGCTCATAGAAGGTGTTATGGAATATTCAAAAGTGCCACATTCAGATATTGGAAAAGAAAAAATTTCTATGATGAATGTCGTAAAAGAATCTATTCAGCTATTAAGTATACCAGAACATGTAGAATTTAAATTTTCAGGTGATTTCCCAGAAATATGGGCAAATCAACTAAAATTTAAGCAAGTTTTCATGAATTTAATCGACAACGCTTTGCGACATAACGACAAAAAACGGGGTCTCATCGAAATAACAGCTAAAGAAACTGATCAATTTTGGATATTTGTCGTGGAAGATAATGGGTTAGGCATCCCCAAAAGGCATTTAAATAAAATCTTTAAAATCTTCAATACCTTAGATACTTCAGGAAAACATACAGGTATTGGATTAGCCTTAGTAAAAAAAGTCATTGAATATTATAACGGTAGTATTAGTGTTGACTCTGTAGAAGGAGAAAGAACTACATTCACTTTTACGATTCATAAAAAAACTGTAACAGCGCCATAATGCAAAAAGAATATATACTATATCTTGAGGATGATCAGATAGATGCTATCCGGTTTTCTTCTACTTTAAACAACCTTGAGTTTAAACTAGGTATTGTAATAAAAGAGAATGGCGAAGAAGGTTTAAATTGGCTTAAAGAAAATCCTCAAAATTTACCGAACATTATTGTACTTGATTTAAATATGCCTAAAATGGGCGGTTTGGAGTTTCTAGAAGAAATTAAAAAAAATCCATTATATAATAAAATACCTGTTATTATCTTCACTACTTCAAATAACAAAGTAGATATCCATTCCACTTTTGAGCATCAAATCGCTGGATATATGGTTAAACCTTTTGACCATGGTGATTATAAAAAAATGATTGAACTCATTAAAGACTACTGGGATGCAAGTGCTTTAGGTCATATTTAGAATTTATTATTTATACAGATTGATTTCTGAAATAATAAGTTGTAAATTTCGACTATGAAAATTCTTTACATAGAAGATGATGTCATCGATCAAAAGAATTGTCAAATTATATTGAATCAAAAAGAAGATATAAATTTGACTGTTGTAGATCAATTTGAAAAAGCTTTCGATTTTATTTCCAAAGAAAAAATAGATGTTCTTATTTCTGATCAACGTGTTGGCATGGATCATTTTAAAGATCATTGGCATCAATTTTTAGGCATCCCTTATTTTATTGTTAGTAACTCACCAGACGAGAATTTAAATACTTTGTTACAACCTCCTCTTCAACTTTTCCAAAAGCCATTTCAAGTAGAACATTCTGATAATATTGTAAAAAAGATGGAGTCTTTAAAAGCTGAGCCCAATTTATCTTATGCGGAGAATATCACTGAAGGTGCTCCTGATTTATTAACAGAAATGGTTTTTATACTAAAGTCCCAATTTGAAGAAGGTATTGATAAAATACCCTATCTTTATGAAAAGAAAAATACAGAGGAATTAATTCAAGTTGTTCACAAACTTATTAGTAAATTTTCCGTATTATCAATGAGTGAATCTTTTTCTTTTTTCAATAGAGTTGAAAAATGTTTAAGAGATCAACTTACATTAAACAATTTCGCATACAAACGCCTCGTTACCGATTTACAAGAAGGACTAAATTTTATCAATTTTTACATCAAGCAACATGAACTGCATAATAGTTGACGACGATTTATTTTACTGCAAAACACTCCAATCTTTTTGTGAGCGCTTAGATTTAAATTTATTAGGCGTTTTTTCTGATCCTGTAAAAGCTATGGGTATCCTTTCAGAAAGAGAAGATATCGATTTGGTTTTTTTAGACATTCACATGCCTGATATTTCTGGTTTTGATATTCTAAAAAGCAACCCAAAGCTAAATGTTGTTATTTCAACCATGGATGAAACCAAAGCTATTGAAGCTTTTGATTATAATGTTGTAGACTATCTTTTAAAACCTGTTACCCTAGATCGCTTTATTAGAGCTGTTAATAGAGCTAAAGAAAGATTAAGTGGCAATGGAAATTCTGCTTCTTATAAAGAAACTCCAGCTCCAAATGCTTCTGACAATACGAATCCCAAAGAAATTTATGTTAATGTAAATAAGCGATTAGTAAAAATTGAATTGGATAATATTTATATTATTGAAGCCAAAGGAGATTATATTCTAATCAAACTTATTGAAGGTAAAAATCAAGTAGTTCATACTACTTTAAAAAGTATAATGTCTAAACTACCTGAAAACATATTTGTAAGGGTTCATCGTTCAAATGTGGTAAACATTAAGAAGATTGTAGATATTGAAGATTCAAGTATTCTAATCAATAAGGAAGTTGTTTCTATTAGTAAAACTTACAGAGAAAATTTATTAAGTAAATTGAATTTAATCAATTAGCACAAGACAAAATACTTCAAAAAGATCTTGAAAGAGGCAATGTTGTAAATTTCATCTACAGTATATGAAAAAATTT
>JAHDFV010000096.1:0-4073 GCA_020627985.1 Saprospiraceae bacterium | reverse complement strand
AAATTGAATTTAATAACACAACACAAAATACTACAAAACGACACATTGCCTCTTTGTCATTTCACCGATAGGTAAGAGCATTTCATCTACAGTATATGAACAAAGATGTTAGATTTTGGCATTTAGAAAGACTAAATTTTTAAAGATTTTATTTAAAAAGTGATAAAAACACAGTTCCATAAAACATTACAAACTACTGATTAACAATTATTTACAACAAAAAACTTCCTTTAAGATACTTAATAAACTTTAGTCTATTTTTAAATTAGCGAAATTTCACTTTACAGGCTAAAAAGAGCATTTCACCTTTACATCTCCTCTCTTTACCTTTTTTCAATCCAATCAACTCTAGTTCTACTGTATCTTTGTATTGTAATTAAAAAAAAGAGAATCACTACTAATTATCATAGACAATGTTATCACTTAGAACACAACATACCAAGATTCAGAAATCGCTAAAAGTAGCATATATCAATAATTTTGCTTTAGAAATGAATGCAACAAATATGAATCAATCTTCTGCGAAAGCTAAGAGTGATTCCAAGCGCGAAACTTCCGAAAACGACAAATGGAAAAAGAATTTGAAAAGAATAGAAATAACTAGAAAAAAGGATAAGAAGGAGAGACAAGAATGTATGTATGAGCAATCAAGTATGTTTCTTTTTGCTATCCCAAAATAGAATAAAAGATATTTAGGTTTTTATGGTGCATTTACATTAGTGTTAAGTCGTTGGGAGGGGTCCCAACGGCTTTTTTAATTAAAAAAAGAGTCCTACAACCGAATGTAGGACTCTTTTTTAAAATCTAAGTAAGAGTAATCCATTACTTAAATACAGACTCTTTTTTAAAGTGCTTAGTTAAAAGGTAATAAAACATTGCTCTGTATTTATTACGATTAGAAGCACCTAAAATATCAATTACTGCTTTAATACCTGCATCTAAATCTGCACCATCTTGCATACCTAATTTCTTGATTAAGAAATTATTTTTTACTCTAGCTAACTCTTCTTTATCAGAAGAAGACACTTTAGAAGCATCTGCTAAATAAATAGATGGACCACATGCTTTTGTACATGCTCTTAATAAATCAGCGTCATATTTTACGCCTAATTTGTCGAATTCTCCTTGGTATACGCCCAAAGCTTCTTCAAACTTACTCATAGTGAAACTATTTTATAGGTTTTTGAAAATCAATTATTCTCACAATAATAACACCTTTTTATACAATTTAAGAACCCTATACTTTCTTTTTTTACACAATAACTTTTCATTTTATTGTTAAAAAATTTCTTTCTTGAAAAAGGGTGATAAAAAAACATTGCTATAATTACCTTTGTTTACTCATGGTATTCAGTAGTGTCATATTCTTATTATACTTTCTTCCCATTTTTTTGGGTATATATTTCCTATCTCCAAAAGCCTATAAAAATTGGATCATTCTCCTATTTAGTATTTTATTTTATAGTTGGGGAGCACCAAAATTTATTTTCATTTTACTTGGATCAACTTTCCTTGATTTTTATCTCGTAGAATGGATGCATCAAACGAATGATCAACGCAAGAAGAAACAAAGACTTTTTCTTTCTATTTTTCTAAATCTAGGACTTCTAGCTTATTTTAAATATGCTAATTTTTTTGTAGACAACATCAATTTCATTTTACAACATACGGGACTAGGAACGATGAAATGGATTGAAGTGATGTTACCGATTGGTATTTCATTCTATACATTTCAAACATTAACCTATTCAATTGATGTTTATCGTAAAGTACATCCTCCCTTGAAAAAGGTTACAGACTATATGGTGTACATTATTATGTTTCCACAATTAATAGCTGGTCCGATAGTTCGATTTAACCAAATAGCCACACAGCTTACTCACAGAGATGAAAGTACGGATGAACGGCTATTAGGTTTTTATCGATTTTGTATCGGGTTAAGTAAAAAAGTTTTAATTGCCAATGTCCTAGGTTTAAAAGCAGATGAAATCATGGGAATGGAATCCTTTGCTTCTTTAGACAGTACGACAGCTTGGATAGGAATTCTAGCCTATACCTTCCAAATTTATTTCGATTTTTCTGGCTATTCAGATATGGCAATTGGCTTAGGAAGAATGATGGGGTTCTCCTTTCCTGAAAATTTTAATAATCCTTATACTTCTAAAAATATAACTGAGTTTTGGAGACGTTGGCATATCACCTTAGGAACATGGATGAGAGATTATTTGTACATCCCTTTAGGTGGAAATAAAGTCTCAAGTATTAAAAGATTATATTTTAATCTTTGGTTTGTTTTCTTAGTTTCAGGCTTATGGCATGGAGCCAGTTGGAATTTTATAGCTTGGGGCGCCTTCCATGGTTTCTTTCTGGTAATTGAACGCTTATTTCTAAAAAAATTATTATTAAAAATTGGAATTAGTTTAAGTTGGTTTTATTGCTTTTTCATCTCCGTTTTAGGTTGGGTAATTTTTCGGATTGAAGATTTGAGTCAGGCACTTATTTATTATAAAAAACTATTTTCATTTAATTTTAATTCAATAGATTTTAGTCTAGATCCTAGATTTTGGGTGATTTTCTTGATCTCCTTATTCTTTTCCTTTTTTATATTTTTACCGAAAGGTCAACAAATTCAAGATCAATTTTTCGTTAAAGCCTATAGCATTAATCTACATCTTGTCATGTGGATTTGCTCTTTACTTTTATTTATTCTTTGCATTAGTAGTCTTTCAACTACAGATTTTAATCCATTTATTTATTTTAGATTTTGAATACTCAAAAACAACATATCATTCTTCGAATACTACTAGGTTTAACTATCCTACTTTTATTCCTACCTCTCATTCAACACAGCATTGGATTTCCTAATGTAAAAAAATTAAAAGGTGCCATTGAAAAGGTAGATTATCAATCATTTACATACGCTGATTGGTTTTCTGGAAAATATTCAAAAGAAACAGATCATTATTTCAATAACAATTTTGGAATACGATCCGATTTTGTCCGATTAGATAATCAAATTGCCTATAGTTTATTTGATGAAGTTCGAGCTCAAAATGTCATTATTGGAAAAGAGAATTACTTGTATGAAAAAAATTATATTGATGCCTATACGGGTAAAGACTATATTGGAGAAGCATCTATTACTACAATTGTAAATGATTTAAAAACAATACAAGATTCTCTTCAAGGTTTACAAAAAGAGTTATTAATCATTTTAGCTCCAGGAAAAGCTACTTTTTTCCCTGAATATATTCCTGACGAATTTGGTTCTAAATCGGATACATCAAACTACCATTCTTTCGCTTTAAAATTAAAAGAACAGAATGTCAATCATATAGATTTCAATGCTTGGTTTTTAGCTCAAAAAGGCAAAAAAGATTATCCTTTATTCCCCAAAACAGGTATTCATTGGAGCCATTATGGAATGATTCTAGGAATGGATTCTATTGTTCATAAAATCGAAGAATTAACCCAGACTGATTTACCTGATATTGAAACTACAGATATTGAATATGTAGATGAAAGGAGACGAATTGATGATGATATAGAGCAAGCACTTAATATTTTTAAAAAATTGCCTAATTATAAAATGGCTTACCCTCAAATTCAATTTAATAAAAAAGGAAAAGATCGATTAAAGCTAGTTTCTATTGCTGATAGTTTTTTCTGGGAAATGTTTAATGTGGGTGTAACTGATTCTATATTCCTAGAGGGTCAATTCTGGTACTATTTTAATACAGTTTACCCTGATGAATATAAACAATCCACTTCTATTTCTGATCTCAATCTCTTAAAATCTATTGAAAGTACAGATGTTTTTATGATGATGGCAACTGAGGGTAATCTGGCTCATTTTCCGTGGGGAGCAGATAACGAATTTTTAAAAATATTCCAGAAAAAATATTCATTTGATGCGAGAAAAAATTATAAAAAAAGAATAGAAAAAATGAAAGAAGAAATTCGTTCTAATAAAGATTGGATGCAGTATATTCAACAAAAAGCAAAAGATAAAAATATTGAGGTGGATAGCATGCTTACTTTAGATGCTATTTATATGATTAATCAATAGTACT
>JAHDFV010000095.1:844-12384 GCA_020627985.1 Saprospiraceae bacterium | reverse complement strand
GATAAAGGAATTGAAGGAGGGGATTATTTAATAAATCCATCTTCCTTTTATATTTTTAATGAAAAAAATGAATTAGAATCTCTTAGGATATGGTATTTATGTGTAATTGATAAAAATAAATTTGATGTTAATAATGCTGTCAATATCATTGAAGGTAAATCTCTAACAGGATTGAAAGAATTATTAGCTGCAAAAGATTATACCATAAAGTCGGGTAATTCAACTAAGAGCTTAAAAGTAGATTTAGATAGTCATTATCCCATTTTAAAATATGAAGTGAAAATAAATAAATAATCTTTTTTTGAAATGTCTATAGATGAGGGCAGTATTTATTTCGGATACACATGGGAAACATGATGAATTAATTTTACCTGAAGGAGATATACTTTTTCATATGGGTGATGTTTCTAATGTAGGTACAGAATCTGGAATAATTGATTTCCTTAATTGGTTTGAAAAATTAGACGTTCAATATAAAATATTCATTGCAGGGAATCATGATTTCTTTTTTGAAAAAGAAAGTGAATCAATCATAAAAGAATTAATTCCACCATCTATCATTTATCTAAATGATAGCGGTATTGAAATCAATGGAAAATATATTTGGGGTTCTCCCATTCAGCCTTGGTTTTTTGATTGGGCTTTTAATAGAAAAAGAGGAGAAGAAATTTTAGAACATTGGAAGTTGATTCCTAAGAATACAGATATTCTATTGACGCATGGCCCTCCTTTTGGAATATTAGATCAAACCCTAAGTGGTAAAAGTGTAGGCTGTGAAGAATTAATGAAAGAGGTCGATAAAATAAAACCCAAAATTCATGCCTTCGGACATATTCATGAAGCATATGGAATCCAAGAAAAAGAGGAATGTACTTTTGTCAATGCGAGTGTATTAAATTTTAATTATAAATTAGTGAATAAACCTATTGTAATTGATATTTAATGAATTCTTGAAAATGAAAAAAGATAGGATCATTGGTTTTTCAATATTAGGAGTTATAATATTCGGTTGTATGATGTTCGCTATTCAAGATTATCAAATAGATCAATCCATTTCATCAATCAACAAAATAGATGAAAAATATCAATCATTAATGGATTCTATGTTTCCTGATGTTGATAGGGATTATGAAATTAATAGAGATAGCTTACTTCATAATATTGATAAAGATTTTAATTTGTTCTTTGATTTATTTAGTAAAGATTCCATTTTTCAAACGTCAAGAATTCGATTTCCATTAAAGAGAATGACACAAGAAATAGAAAAAGATTCTCCTTCAATTGGTTGGATTAAAAAAGAATATTGGAAGTTTTTAAAATTAGAAAATAAAGTATTTGATAATTATTCAATAGAAATACAAGAAAATATTGATGCAGCAATAATTGAAATTAGAGGCATAGAAAATGGTATTTACGTCAATTTTAATTTTATTAAAGAAAATGATAAATGGATTTTAATTTTATGGGAAGATTATTCAACATAAAATAAAATTATTGCTTTATAATTTTTACCACCACTGATTTGGAAATAGGAGTTCGGCTTCCATCAGCAAAATGATTAATGGGAACCAATACATTGGTTTCTGGAAAATAACTGGCTAGATTACTTTCAGGAATAAGATAAGGTACTACATGAAACTTATTGGCTCTTCTAATTTGACCATCGTATTCAGAAATTAAATCAATTAAATCTAATTTTTTTAAATTAAATTTTTCCATGTCTTTTTCATTCATGAAAACAACTCTTCGCTCATTATGAACCCCTCGATATCGATCATGTAAACCATAAATAGTTGTATTAAATTGATCGTGCGAACGAATAGTCATTAAAATAAACTCATCCGATTTTAATTGATGATGGGGTAAGTGACAAACCGTAAATTGTGCTTTACCTCCTGGTAATTTTGAAAAGTCTCCTATTCTGGCATTATTGGGTAAATAAAAACCATCTTTTGCATTTTTATTGTAGCCTTTAAATCCAGAAATGATTTCGCTGATTTTTTCTCGAATGATATTATAATCCTTTGACATTTCCATCCAAGGAACAACATGATCTTTTCCTAAGGTAGCTTTAGCAATATTCGCAATTATATCCGTTTCACTCATTAAATGTTGAGAAGCAGGTTTTAATTTCCCTTGAGAAGCATGTACTTTTCCCATACTATTTTCTACAGTAACAAATCGTTCTTTTCCTTCAAAATGATCTTTTTCAGAACGACCCAATGTAGGTAAAATAATAGATGTTTTTCCAGCAATTAAATGTGTTCGATTTAATTTAGTAGAAATGGAAACCGTTAAATCACAATTTTGCAAAGCTTGCGCCGTATAGTAAGTATCAGATGCAGCAGGGACGAAATTTCCTCCTAAAGCAATAAAAACTTTAGCTTTTCCTTCATACATCGCTTGAATGGAACCAACAGTATCTAATCCATTTTCCATTGCGGGTTTAAATCCAAAAACACGTTCTATATTTTTTGAACTTTCTTGATTCGGATGATGCACAATTCCTACTGTTCGATCTCCCTGCACATTACTGTGTCCCCTTACTGGACAAGTCCCGCCTCCTTCAATTCCTACGGATCCTTTTAATAATAATAAATTGACACATTCTTTAATATTGGCGACACCATTTTTATGTTGAGTTAATCCCATTGCCCAACAAATAATAATTTTTTTAGCGGGTACTAATATATCAACTGCTGCCTGAATATCTTCTGGAGCAACACCTGATTGTTGAATTAAATCTGATAAGGAATGAGTTGATAAGTCTTGAAGAAATAAATCTACATTCGCTGTTTTTTCTTGAATGAAATCATGATCCCAAACTCCTCCTTTTTCTTCTTCTATTTTTTGTAATGAAAAAAGAATGGCTTTTAATAAAGCTATATCTTCATTTATTTTTACTTGTAAAAAAACATCGGTTAATTGAGTGCCACCCGTAAAATAATCGCCGACTTTTTGTGGATTTTTAAATCGTTTTAATCCTGCTTCCGCTAAGGGATTAATCGTAATAATTTTACCTCCTTTCTGTTTACATTTTTGCAAAGCAGATAACATTCGTGGATGATTCGTTCCTGGATTTTGTCCAATAACCATGACTACTTCCGCTTTGTGTAAATCATCTAATGTTACAGAACCTTTTCCGATGCCTAAAGTTTGGCTTAGGGCAACACCACTTGATTCATGACACATATTGGAACAATCAGGCATATTATTGGTTCCAAAAGCACGAATAAATAAAGCATACAAAAAAGCAGCTTCATTACTCGATCGACCTGAAGTATAAAAAATACCTTCATTCGGATGATCTAAATTTTTTAATGTTTGTCCAATATGTTTAAATGCAGCTTCCCATTCTATTTTTTCATAATGCGTTTTTCCTTTTTTCAAAATCATAGGATGTGTCAATCGTCCACTTTTACCTATTTCATAATCTGACCAAGAAGAAATTTCTTGAATGGAATATTTAGTGAAAAAATCAGCAGTTACTTTTTTAGTGGTAGCTTCTTCCGCTAGGGCTTTTGCACCATTTTCACAATATTCACCTAAAACAGATCGCTTATCATCTGGGTCAGGCCAAGCGCAACCAGGGCAATCGAATCCATCTTTTTGATTCATTTTCATTAAAGTCTGAAATGCACGAACTGCACCCATTTCATTCATAGCATGATCCATTGCTACTTTAATTCCCGTAATGCCTGCTGCATAAGTAGGTGGAGTGGAAAGTCGAATGCCTGTTAAGTTTTCAGGAGCAACTACATGAACTTTTCTTGTACTATGGACTTTTTTATACATAAAAATGAGCTAATTCTTGTATTTGTATCGTTAATGTTAGACTAAAGTAGTTAAATATTTTTTTTCTTCAACTAAACCTTATTAGTTTGGAAGAATCAAAAGCCAGAAAACATTAAAAATTAATACGATGAGACTTAGTTTTTTAATTTTATTTTGGGTTGTATTTACTATAACATCTTGCCAAAAGAGTGAACCTTTCCTAGTTGAAGATTTTTTTAAATGTACTGTTCAAGAACCCGTAAATCAAAGGATAAAAATATTTATTATTGCGGGTCAAAGTAATGCAGGACATCTTGGAAAAGTAAATGAAATTCCTGAGGGTTATTTTGGAGATGAATGTGTTTGGTATTATTATCGTCCTTCTAAAGGTTTTTTGCAAATGGAGCCTGGTGAAAATACATGTGGTGCTAAAAATTGCGATAAAGCAGGTGTAGAAGTTTCGATAGGAAAAGAACTAGTGGATAAATACAACGAACCAATTTTGATTTATAAATATTTTCAAGGAGGAAGTCCTTTAGCACAAAAAGAAGATTATGAAGATTGGAGTACTCGCTCAGTGGGAGAGAATTATGATCAATTTAAAAGCAATTTTGAAGAACTGAAAAATAATTGTCTAAACTGTAATTTTGATTTTATTGGGATGGCATGGATTCAGGGAGAAAAAGATGCATCTCTTTCTGTAAAGACGGCTGATTATAAAGAAGAATTATCTTTAATGATGAATGATATAAGATCTTCTATTGCCCCTAATTTATCTTTATCTATTGTTCAATTAAATGTTGCCCATGCGGCTAGTGAGTGGAATGTAACTAAGATTAGAAATGCTCAAAATGAATTTGTAGAAGAAGATGAACATTCTTTTATAATTGAAGTTGATGATATTAATTATGATCCAAATAATCCTCCACATTATAAAATGGAAGGCTATTTAGAAATAGGTAAAAGAATTGCTGCTAATCATTAATGATTAAATAATACTATGATGAAAACAACTATATTATTTTTATCTATTATTCTATTTTACTCTTGCCACGAGTATAATACACCTAATTATATATATCCAGAAAAAAAGGTGAAGCTATTTTTAATAGCTGGACAGAGCAATGCGCAACCACTTGGTATTGCTGATGAAATTCCTTACAATTATTTAAAGGATACAGATCTTTGGTATTACTTTAACCCAAGTGTTGGTCTAAATTCTTTATCTCCAGGTTTTAACACTTGTTTTGGTGAAAATTGTAATAAAGCAGGAGTAGAAGTTGGAATAGGGAAAAAACTACATGACAAATATCAAGAACCTATCTTGATATTTAATTATTCAAAAGGACATTCACCTTTAGTTCAAAATGATGATATAAAAGATTGGTCTGTGCATTCCAATGGTGAATACTTTGATCGATTGAAAAGAAATTTTGAAGATTTAAAAAAGTATTGTATTAATTGTACGTTTGATATTATTGGTTTTACTTGGATTCAAGGAGAAAAAGATTTGCAACTCTCCAATAATGCAGAAGATTATTTATTCGAATTAAAGGATTTAGTTCGGGATTTAAGATTGCATTTGGATCAAGATTTTCCAGTATCGATTGTTCAGATAAATATACAACATCCTTCTAGTGAATATAAAAAAGAACAATTACGTAGAGTGCAAAATCTTTTTGTAACGGAAGATGGGAATGCACATCTTATTAATGTTGATGATATAGATTTAGATCCAGATAATATTCCACACTATTTAATGAAAGGATATTTGGAAATAGGAAATAGGATTGGTAGTCGCCATTAGTATTTTTTGAATTAAATTTCTTATAGAATAAATTGTATCTTTGGAAAATAATTTCTTACTCTTTAATGTTATCAAGATGCGTTATTCAATTCTTTTTCTTTTTCTTTTTTGTCTTTATGCTTGTAAAAGCAATAAAAAAATTGATGATACTCAAGTCGATTTAGATACAAAAAAAGAATTAATCAATGAAGATAAAATTCATCCTTCTGAATCTGAACAGATAACTGAAATTGATGTAAATTCTACAAAAGGAAATTCAGAAATTGACATTAAAAATCCAATAAAAGAAATAGAACCATTAGAACCCGTAAAGGAAGTAGAACCCATAGTAAGCGAAGAGCCTACACCACCTAAAGATGATATTAAAAATGAAGTAATTGAAGATATTAATCAACCTGAAATAGGTGCTCCTCCCGTTAAAGATATAAAAGATACTGTGATAGAAACAACACCCAATTCTCCTTGTACATTTCCTACATCAGGAAAAGTGAAAACATTTTTAATAGCAGGACAAAGTAATGCGGGATCCATTGGGAAAACAGATGAAATCCCTGATGGTTATTTAGATGATAAATGTGTTTTTATTTATTATAGAAATGATCGTGGGGTCCAAATATTAGAACCTGGAGTTAATACTTGTCCAGGTGATCCATGTGGAAAAGCTGGTGTTGAAGTTGGATTAGCTAAAGAATTATATGATACGTATAAAGAACCAATTTTAATCTATAAATATTATAAAGGAGGGACGGCTTTAAGAGCGAATGAAAAAAATCTTGATTGGTCGGTTAAATCAAATAGAGAATTATTTCATCGATTTAAAACTAATTTCTTGAAAATGAAATCAAGCCAACCTAATGTTGAATTAGATATAATTGGAATGGCTTGGATTCAAGGAGAAAAAGATGCATCAGGCTCTACTTCAAGTGGTGTTTATTTTAATGAATTAAAAACATTGGTTGCTGAAACGAGAGCATTCACAGAAACTGAATTTCCTATTTCTATAGTTCGATTAAATATACAACATAAGACTGCTCTTTCTAAAAAACAAGGAATTAGAAAAGCTCAAACAAGATTTGTCAATACAGATGGAAATGCTTTTTTAGTTGATGTTGATAATATACCTTATGACCCTGCTTATGTGCCTCATTATTTAATGAGCGGTTATATTGAAATAGGAAAAAGAATAGCTAGTGATTATAAGTAAAAAATTAATTCTAAAAAGATTTATTTCGAAATGGTTTATTATTTAGTGAAATAATAAACCATTTTTAATTCTGCTTGCCACATCGTATATCCATTATTATCTACTGTAATATTTCTTCCAGTCATTGCTTTAGCTTTGATATGGAAATTTTTTGTTGGTCTAACAATAAATTCAGATGTTGCCCTATAATTAAATTTTGGTGAATTATCTTTTTCCATAAGTAAGCCTGGTACTAATTCTAAACGAATACCCCATTTCTTGTCTTGAAGCACTAAAGAATTAAATTCAAAAAATCCTTCTAGAATTGTCAATGTTTTGGGACTATAATAATCAGCAGGAATTTGATCTTTAAAAGTAATTAATTGAGTATTAATCCCTGTTTTAATTACAGGAGCACTTTTGATATTATAATAGAAAGACGCTAATAATGATTCTCTAGAATTATTGTCAGAATAAAAGGTATGGAAATATTGTCCAAATACTCCGATTGTATTTTTAATATTGCCATTATATTCTATACCTACATTAGTGAAATTGATATCTTTACTTATTAATGAAGCGGTATAATCATATATTTTTTGATGAGCAATGAAGGTGAATTCATTTCTTTTTTCTCCAATATATTTTGCTTTAAAATCAAAGGTAAAAGAATTGTGTTTGGATGTTTTTTCATATTCACCAAAAGTAGGTCCACCCATTAATGTGATGTTCCAACGTTTTTGAATATAGCTTAATCCAATATTTGCATAATGAATTTTTCCTTCATCTTCAAAAAAGGTATTATTCGCGTTATAATTTTTATATGAACCTAATATTGACCATTTATTGCCTACAGGAATTTTTGTTGAAATAAAATAAGCCAATTGATTATTGTCTCCATTATCTTTTAACCATTCAACACCTGTAGTTAATTGTACTGCCGTTTCTTGATTTATTTTTTGTTGTAAAGAAAGTGCATCTGATTGATTCGGGTAAAAAGAAAAAGTAGTTTTTAATAAGTGTTTACTATGAGTATAATCTCCTAAACCAAAAGCTAAATTGGCTGCACCTAAATTTCCATCGAAAGAAGTAGAATCATTTTCAATTTGTATATCAAAATTGTCTTCAGCGTTCTTGAATTTTCCTTGATATAAATAAAGTTGAGTACTTGGAGTAATTAAAGCTTTATGATTTGGATATTTTTCTTGTAAAGTCTGTAAATATTGTTCTGCTTTAGATATTTTATTATTCCAAAGTAAAGCATAAAAATATCCAGTAGCTGTTTCTAAATATTCTTCCATTCCATAATTTAGACTATCTTTTTCTAATGCCTTTTCTGCATAGTGTAAAGCAGCTTTAGGTTGATGAAGAAAGTTTTTAATAGAAGACATTCGAAGTAAAGAAGTTTTGGTTTTTCCTTCTTGATATTGTAAAGAATCAAAAATTATATATGCTTCTTTGTATTTCTTTTTTTGCATGTAAATATCTCCCAATGCTTGTTGAGCTTCTATATCTTCTGGTGTTTCAATTAAAATATCATTATAAATTATTGTAGCAGAATCTAATTCATTTTGCATTTTGAATTGATAAGCATAAGCCATTTTAGCATGATATATTTGCTCTTGGATATATTCTAATTCAGGATTAAGAATCGCAGCTTTTTTATAATGTATTATTGCTGATTTATATTCTTTATCAATAGATAAAGCATTTCCCATTCCAATAAAACCGACAAAATTTTGAGGATGATCTATATTAATTTTTTGATATAAATCTCTAGCCTTTTTGGTGTCACCCATCCAAAGTAAACTCTCTGAATAATTTAATTGTAATTCTAAATGTTCTGGTTGTTGGGCTAATTTTTCTTTAAAGAATTGATTCGCTTTTTGCGTTTGTCCTCCAAGTCCTAATGCTCTACCATATCCAATTTGGACAGATGTATTATCAGGATCATTTTGATTAAGATCAGAAAATAATTCTTCAGCCTTAGAAAATTCACCTTGATCTAAAAGTGCAAATCCTTCTTGTATTTCGGTTTGACCGATTGCAGAAAAGGAGATTAATATTAGGGTAATTATGATTATGGATGCAAGTCTCATTATTATATTTTTATATATAAATTCATTCTGATGAATGTCTATGTTTTATACGGAGAAATTTAGATTAAGTTATCTTGAAACCCTCTGTTTTACAGCTTTTTAGCTTGGATCATCGTTGGTTAAATGGACTTTAAACTTAGCTAAGAGCCATTGAACCAATAGAAAGAGCATTTGATCGAATGCTCAAAAAAAGTCCACTTTAAATGAATCAAAGTGGACTTTTAGTTCTATACTTTTTTTAAGGGATAAATTCTATTGAATTATAATCTTTCCAGACATTCTCGTTCCATCATTATTTTGAATTTCATAATAATACATTCCTACAGAGAAATTCTCATTTTTGAATAGAATATTGTTCAGACCTGTTTGTGTTTGACCTGAAGTAGATCTAATTAATTTCCCTTGTGAAGAATAGATGTTAAAAGTATGAGTACCTGCAGATTCAGCTTCAAATCGAATGGTAGCAATATCTTTCATAGGGTTTGGGAAAACATTTGACTTAACTTCTCTAATATCTTGTACTGCTGTTATTGTAGCTTCTGTTGTGAATAATACATCTTCGATCGTTAGATCAAAATCAACTTCTGTTCCATCAGATCTTAATGAGAATACAATCATTGTAATATCAGACCAATCTGTAATTCCTTCTGTTGAAACAAAATCGGTAAAAGGAAGATTGATTAATTGCTCTTCTTCAGTTAAAGCAATGGTATAATGCATTTGATCTTCCCAATTGTCAACGCTTTCTTTAATGATTCGTACTTCTAAATCTGTAGATCCTTTAGCATTAAAAGATAAAGCACTGTATAAATTAACATCTACGGGTCTAAACGTTGTATTTAGAGAACGATATACAGCAACATAATCATTCATTTGACCTTGTACAGCGATGTTTCTTTCTACTTGTAATTCTCCTTCTTGATAGTTATAGTTATCAGCAGTAATTTCAAAAGATTCTATCGTTGCACCTCCTTCTAAATAATCTAAACCCCAAGCACCATCAGCAATGTATACTCCATCAGAAACCGTTTCATCATCATGATATAAAGTTAAACCCATTGCATAGATTCCTGTTGTTTGTAACTCGAATGTCTCATAAGTTTCACCAGATAATGGGAATGAATAATTAAAATCTTCTCCTTGGCTTGATTCAGTTTCTAAAGCATTACCTGTAATATTTAAAGATGTAGAATTACTTTTATTCACTACATTAATACTAATAGTGTGGTTCTGATATTCAATAGATGAAACAAATAAATTAGGTTTAGGACCAAAATTAAAAGATTCTATTGCTGCATCTTCTTCAATGGCATTTAATATTCCTTGTGTCATCGCTTCTAGGTTCGCAATATTATTACTCCAAATTTGGAAAGTATAAATATTGTCATTTTCACTATAGTCTACCAAATTCCAATGAGATTCAATCTCATACTTTTCGTGAACATTCTTAAAGAATGAAAATGTTGTTGAATATTCTACAATACCATTAGGTTGTACATATTTTGTAATGATATATTCATTAGTTCCATCTAACACATAATTTAATACATCTTCAATTTCTGCTCCTTGTAAACGATCACAAATGTATTTGGTATGTTCATAAACATTATTCTCTGATTCTGTAGCTAGAATAGAACCCAAACGATTATCACCTTCAAAATAATCTACACTAAATACATCAATTGCATTAGTAATTTCTATTAAATCTTCAGGCGTACTAATGAATGTTTCTGTTCCTGTAATTACATCTACTGGAATAAAAGTCCCTAATAAATCAGTAGATGTTCTTCCAACGAATTCAGATTTAATGATTCTTCTTTCAGCTGTTCTAACATTTAAATTTTTACGATTTGTTTTATTTCTTTTGAAATTTCTTTTAGCAATTTTTTCAGATAAACGATTATTACTTTCTAAGCCAGAATCATCTCCTCCATTTGTTGGTGTATATACACAATCTACATATTCTATACAATCTGGATCATCACAATCCACTAATCCATCTCCATCATCATCTTGATTATTACCGCAAATTTCAGAGATTCTAGCTAAAGGGCAACTCAT
This sequence comes from Saprospiraceae bacterium, assembly GCA_020627985.1. Taxonomy (GTDB): domain Bacteria; phylum Bacteroidota; class Bacteroidia; order Chitinophagales; family Saprospiraceae; genus JAHDCE01. Next base: position 1,460 of record JAHDFV010000095.1, on the reverse strand, counting down.
ACCATCATTGTTACCATTTGAAGAACCGGATACAAGGAAACCAGCATAGGTTACAGCATCACCTGCTTCATTTAATTTGATTTCATAGATGTTACCTGTTGTATTATTAAAGAAATATAGATTACCCTCAACATCAGTCCAAGCAGCTCCAAATCCTCCAGAAGCACTTGATAGTTCAGTATCTAAATCAGCTACTCTTTGAACAGTTAATGCTGTTTCATCAATCATCCATAATTCTCTTCCACTTGTCATTAAATAAAACTTATCTGTGATATAATTGTAAGTAATGTCGTTGCCAGATGGGTTTGAACCGTTAGTAATATTGGTTACTGATTTTGTAGTATAATTAAATGGAGGTGTAGCACTCACATCTACGTAAAACAATGTTTTATTTTGATAAGTAACTAAGTTTCCATGTCGATCAAAATCGGCTTTATATGAAGGAAAATTTTCCCCATCAATAATTTCACCTAGGACATCATATGATCCATCATTTTTAATTTTCCATAAATAGCGTAAACCTTCATCATTTAATTGACCATACATATATCCATCTTGAATATTATATCCAGCACCATTATAACTAGCGTGATTATCACCAATAGGTGTATATTCC
>JAHDFV010000095.1:0-834 GCA_020627985.1 Saprospiraceae bacterium | reverse complement strand
TAGCAGGATCAAACTTATGTAAACGCCCAGATAAAACTTGGTATAATCCTGAAGTACAAGCAAATGCATCTTCACATCCTGGAGCACTAATACAATCAGTATCAGCACAATCAATTAGTCCATCATTATCATTGTCTATTCCATCATCGCAAATTTCTTGAGCGGTTAGGCTGAATGAAGTAATAAATAGTAGTAAGAATGTTAATAATGTAAAATATTTCTTAGAATCTATTTGAATGTTTCTGTTAGACTTTGAATTTAATGTAATAATTTCCATGATCGTATTTTGAATGATTAATAATTCGATATTGAACATGAAAGCAAATTGTTGAATATTATTCTTTCAGATTTAGAATTAATACGAAATGACTTTAACTGAAGATGAGTGAATGGATATTAAAATTTGTTGGTTTTTTTATGGATTAAAGACTCTTATCGATAAGAAATCCCATTTTAACTTTAGAAAAAGTGCTTTTTAAGAAATATTATAACAGAAAAGTGGATTCGTAGCTATTTAGCAAGGATTCGTATCTTCAAATTTCTCTTCAAACAAATTCTTTATCGCTTTTACCGAATAATAGAGCATTCTTAGCTACTACTCATATCTCGAGAATTGATCCTTATAAACCTTGCACCTTGTGGTTATCAATAAATTAATTCAATGACCAATAAATAAGGAATCATGAAAAATCTAATTAAAATAATCTTTTCCATTGTATCCATCTTAATGATAGTTCAATTGAATGCTCAAGAAGATGTAAGCCTTTCTCCTTACTTTTTTGTACAATCTAATTCGGGAAAAGTAGAAGAATTTCCATTGAAATCAACTACTGT
>JAHDFV010000094.1 GCA_020627985.1 Saprospiraceae bacterium | reverse complement strand
AAGAAAGAAAAAATTAAAATAGATAAACTGCAAATAAAGAATAAGAAGATAGATCGCCCTATATTAAACCAACCTTCCATTTTATCAAAGGATAAACCCCAAAGATTTAGTACATATAAGCCAATAATAGGCAGCAAAATAAGAATAACAATAGAAGCTATATAGTACTTTATATACTTCCCCCGATGTAAAAACATTTGTAAATGGTTCATAATTAATGTTGTTGTTTTCGTACGAAAGGAACAGGGGAATTCTAAACGTACTGATGTATAATTGAGTGTTTTTCTTAAATTAAGTTGCATAAAAAGTAATAGGTAATTACAAATGCAATTTAATTCTAGTACGAAAATAGAGCCTATTTCCAGCTTTGTAAGATGCAAATCGTTGAATGGTATTATTCTGCCGTTCAAATGAATTCGTGACAGGATTAATGAATTTATTAGGGAATATTGGTTTTAAAGGAACTAGAGCTCATTTCACCGACAGGAAAATTAATCTGATCTCCTTGATTATAGATCTAAAAGGGTTTATTACCTTTGCAGCAGCTTAAAAATCATTCTACATTACCTTTTTTATACAGAAAAAGATATCAGTAGAAAACTATTTAGACCATGTAAACCTTAATAATAGTATGAACTTAGATTTTCTTAAAGAATTAGGACTCGAAGAACGTAATGCAGGTACTTCAACTGGCGCTAGAGCCTATGAGTCAGAGGCAGAATACATTGATTCTTACTCACCTGTAGATGGTAAGTATATTGGAAGTGTTAGTGTTACCACTGAGCAACAATATCAAGAAGTGATGGATAAAGCGCAAACTGCATTCAAAACTTGGAGGAAACTACCAGCTCCTCAAAGAGGTGAAATCGTTAGACAATACGGTGAAGCTTTACGTAAATATAAAGAACCATTAGGGAAATTGGTTTCCTATGAAATGGGAAAAAGTTTACAAGAAGGATATGGTGAAGTACAGGAAATGATTGATATCTGTGACTTTGCAGTGGGGCTATCAAGACAACTATATGGACTAACTATGCATTCGGAACGACCCAATCATAGAATGTATGAACAATGGCATCCATTTGGAGTAGTAGGAATTATTTCTGCTTTTAATTTTCCAGTAGCGGTATGGTCTTGGAATTCGATGTTAGCCATGGTATGTGGAGATGTTTGTGTTTGGAAAGGATCTGAAAAAACTCCTTTATGTTCTGTTGCTTGCCAAAACATTTGGAAAGAAGTTGCTGAAGCAAATGATTTACCTGAAGGGATTTCTTGTATCATTAATGGTGATTATAAGGTAGGAGAGTATTTAACAAAAGATACGCGTATACCTTTAATTTCTGCAACGGGTTCTACTCGCATGGGTAAAATCGTTGCTCAAGAAGTAGCAGGTAGATTAGGACGTACTTTATTAGAATTAGGAGGAAACAATGCAATAATTGTTACAGAATCATCTGACTTAAAAGTAGTTTTAGGAGGATCTGTGTTTGGTGCAGTGGGTACTTGTGGACAAAGATGTACTTCAACTCGTCGCTTAATTGTACATAGAAGTATCTATAACACGGTTAAGGAAAATTTAGTGAGTGCTTACCAACAGTTAAGAATTGGAAATCCACTAGATGAAAACAATCATGTTGGACCTTTAATTGATAAAGATGCGGTGAATATGTATTTAAGTGCATTAGAACAAGCGGTTGAACAAGGAGGTTCAGTTTTAGTTCCTGGTGGAGTATTGGAAGGAGAAAACTATGAAAGTGGATGTTATGTACAACCTGCAATCGTAGAAGCCAATAATTCTATGCCAATCGTTCAACATGAAACATTTGCTCCCATTCTATATTTAATTCCTTATGAAAATGTAGATGAAGCCATTGAAATGCAAAATGATGTACCACAAGGTTTATCATCAGCTATTATGACGAATAATTTAAGAGAAGCGGAATTATTCCTTTCTTGTGCAGGTTCTGATTGTGGTATTGCAAATGTAAATATCGGAACTTCAGGAGCAGAAATTGGTGGAGCATTTGGTGGTGAAAAAGAAACGGGTGGAGGAAGAGAATCAGGCTCTGATGCTTGGAAAGCGTATATGCGTCGTCAAACCAATACTATTAACTATGGGATAGATGTACCTTTAGCTCAGGGAATTAAATTTGATTTATAATCAAGAATAAATTCTCATATTTTAAAAGACCGTTTTAAACATTTAAAACGGTCTTTTTTTTGATATAAAATAATAATGATGAAAATAGGAAAAGGACATACTGCTTTAATGCCATATATCATTGTTGATAATGCAACTGAATTTATTCAATTCTTAGAAGAAGTTTTTGATGCGGAGTTGGTTATTTCTAAGCCAAGAGATTATGGTCTTATTAAGCATGCAGAAATGAAAATAGGAAAAGAAACTATTATGTTAGCAGATGCGGTTCATGAACATTCAACTAAAACGGCTGGACTTTTTATTTATATTAAAAATATAGAGGAAACGTATTATAAAGCATTAAACCATAATTGTATTTCTGTCATGAGTATACAAGAAAATGCTTTTGGTTCTAATTGTAAGGGAGCAGGGGTTGAAGATAAGTTCGGAAATACTTGGTGGCTAGCGCAATTAGATTAGGTTAACGTTATCTTATCATTAAATTTGAACTAGCAGTTCTAGAGAAAAACCCTTAGTTTTAATTAAAATTAATAGCATGAAAAATAGTATTCCATTCTTAATATTAACCTTTGTCTTCTTAATTCTATCAGTTACATCTGTAGATGCTCAAAGAGATCCTGCTAGACGTTTCAAAACTAAAATTAAAGAAGCAGTTCCTAATTTCTCTTACACCACTTTAGATGGGAAAGAATTTAATATTTCGGACCATAAGGGAAAAGTAGTGTGGATTAATTTTTTCGCTACTTGGTGCGGACCTTGTGTAAAAGAAATACCTCATTTAACTTCATTAATTAAAGAAGTAGAAGGAGAAGATGCTGTTGTTTTATTTGTAGGAAGAAAACATACTGATGAAGAATTAATTCCGTTTTCTAAAAGAATGAGAATGGATGAATCTATGGTAACAGCAGATCCTGATCGATCGATTTATTTTTTATTTGCTGAAAAATACATTCCCAGATCAATTATTATAGATAAAGAAGGAAATATAGTACAACAAGCTACTGGTTTTGACTTAGGTTATTTCGAGCGAATGATAAAACAATATAAAACACTGGCTAAAAAAGAGGTAGAAGCACCCATTGAAGAAAAGAAAGAAAAAACTCAAAAACTCAAATAGAAAATATAAAATTAAATAAGGAGTAAAATGAAAATTAACCCCCTCTTTATATTTGGATTTCTTTTATTGTCATTTTCTACTTTTGCTCAAATAGATTATCAAGCAAGAGCCAAAAAGAATATTGATTATTTAATTCGGAATGAAGTCCTGCTAGATCAAATATTAATGAATGAGGAGGGTGTTCAAATTTTTGCCTCAGCAAAGGATAAAAAAAATGAAAACCCTGATATCTCGGTCTCTTGGAAAAATGTTCCTTTCTTTTTAAAACTTCTAGAAAATAATAAGTCGAATGTTCAAGGAATAAAACAGAATGCTGAATTAAGCGAATTAAAGAAATACACCGCTGTTAAATTTAAGGAACAAAAGAAACCCACTTCAATAAAAGGAACCCGCATCGTCCTAGATCCAGGGCATTCTGCACATAATTTAGAAACAGCAATCCTTGAGCGTAAATTCATGAAAATTAAAGGAGAAGATGTTGGCTCTTCTTCTGATATAGGTTTTTATGAAGCAGAACTTACTTGGGCAACGGCTAAAATATTAAAAAAGCGATTAAAGAAAAAAGGAGCTAAAGTTTATATTACCCGCAAAAAAGGTAAAAGTTCTTTTAAAACGAATTTCAATAAATGGAAGAAGAAGAAATTTAAAAACGAATTACAAGCAGATTTATCTCAAAAAATAATCACTCAAAAAAAATACAATTGGTATTTAAATGAAGCTTCAGATAAAGATATATTTAAATATATGAATGTAAAGGATTTAAAAAATAGAGTAAAAATCATTAATAATTTAAATCCTGATCTAACATTGATGATTCACTATAATGCGAGTGGTTCTAAAATAAAAAATGGTTTCTATTCACCATTTAAAAATAATTATGCAATGGCATTCACAGGAGGTGGATTTATGACCAATGAATTAAATACGTTAGAAGCAAGAATTAATTTTTTAAGATTATTATTGAGTGAAGATTTGACGCATTCAATTGCTTTATCTGATGCCATCATGAAAGCTCATGTGAATGTGGCTAAAATTCCATTAATAAAAAATAAAAACAATGTTCGTTATTTACAACGAAACAGTGTTTATGCAGATGCACCAGGAGTGTATTGTAGAAACCTCGCCATGACTAGAGGGGTAAAAGGGGCAATTTGTTTTGGTGAAAGTTTAATGCAAGACAATAAGGAAGAAGCCATTGCATTAAATAAAAAGAATTATAAAGAAGCAAGAGTAAAAACATCCAAAAGAATAAAAGATATTGTAGATGCTTTTGAAAAGGGAATTATTGAATATATTAATTTGAATTAAAAATATTGAAAGATATCAATCAACTTTCCGAAGAATTACTTCTGGCAGTTAAAATGCAAAAAGAAACTTCACCATTAAAATTAACCTTAGAAAAATATCTTTGGGAGGATTTTCTTGATTCATTAAATAATGATGATAAAAAGAAAGCTTTTTGGATAAATATTTATAATGCCTATTATCTTATTTTACGAAAAGAAAATAAAATCAATAAACCAGAAATTTATCGAAAGAAACTATTTTCAATTGCTGGAGTGTTATTGAGTTTAGATGATGTAGAACATGGAATTCTAAGACGATTTAAATACAAATATTCCATGGGTTTTGTTACCAATATTTTTTCTTCACAACGCATAAAAAAATTAGCTGTTGATGTTTTGGATTACCGCATTCACTTTGCTTTAAATTGTGGAGCGGAAAGTTGTCCACCGATCGCTTTTTATAAATCAGATAATATTAATGTTTTATTAGATATTGCTACACAATCTTTTTTAGAAGGAGAATCCGACTTTGATGAGGAAAATAAAATACTTCACACGACGACTTTGTTTAAATGGTTTTTAGCAGATTTTGGAGGGGTGAAAGGAATTAAAAATATTTATGAAAAACAATTAGATAAAAATATCTCCGATTATAAAATTAAATACAAAGAATATTCTTGGGAAGATCATCTCGATAATTTTGTAGAATAATTATTCTATAACAAATCTTGAAAATACGTATATTGTATGCATGAGTTATAAAAAGATATACGAAGGACTTTCTGATAGAGCGAAGATGTTATTGAGTAGGGAAGAAGGAGGAGATATGGATTTTAAACGAAGTGTAAGCAGTTTTAAATCGGATGATATTGTTGCTTTCGCTAATTCAGCTTCTGGAGGAACATTAATGCTTGGTGTAGACGAAGTAATAGATGAACGAGGTAGACAAGTCGGAAAAATTGTTGGATGCAAAATTGATGATGAAGCCAAAATGACGATCCTTAATCGAGCGAATGCTTGTATTCCAAATATAGATATAGAAGTTTTTGTAGAAAACGATGGAGACATCCCTTTTTATAGAGTTGAAATTCCTTCAGGTAAAAATAAACCTTATTGTACTTCTGGAGGCACATATAAAATTAGAGACGACGGTCAAAATAAAACCTTAGATCCTACTTCTTTATTAGAGTTATTTCTTCAACAAGAATCTAATACATTTATTGAACGCTTTCAAGGGGCGACTTCTCAATTAGATAATATCTTAAAAGTAACGCATAATTTAGTACATCATCAGAGAAAAGATATTGAAGATGAATTAAAGAAATTAAAAAAGAATATTCTATCTATTTCTAATGATGCAAAAGAAACAGGAGATATTTCTAAAAATGCGCATTATTTTTCTGAAGAAAATTTTAAATTATTACAGGAACTAAAAAATGAAATCAACCATTTAAAAGAACAGTTGAATCAAAACAAATAATCCTTTTTTCTAATGAAAAAAAATAGAGGGAAAGCTCCCAGCGATCATGTATTATTTAATGAAAAATTTCAAACTGTTTTTTACGAAGCGATATCCGATTTATCATTTTTATTAAGTAGAGGATATGGTGTTTCATCATCCCTTCATCTTGTAGGTGGACGATACCGATTAAATGCTAGGCAACAAAAAGCCTTGCAAGGAATGTCTGCTTCAAGTGCATCTATTCTTCTACGAAAAAAGAAAGAAGTATTTCCTTCGAATTTAGAAGGAAAAGAAGTAATCATTGATGGGTTTAATGTATTAATTATTTTAGAATCTGCCTTGTCTGGTGCTTACCTTTTTGAAGGACAAGATGGCGCTTTTAGAGATGTAACTTCTGTACATGGAGGATATAAAAAAGTAATTCAAACCAATGCAGCTATTTTATTAGTAGGAAGGGTATTACAACAATTAAAAATCAAAAAAGCTATTTGGTATTTAGATGCACCTATTTCTAATAGCGGAAGATTAAAAACACATTTACGAGAAATAGCAGAACAAGAAAATTTTCCTTGGGAAATTCATTTAGATAATAATCCAGATAAAGTTTTAATTGATTCAGATAAAATTATGATATCATCAGATGCTTGGATTTTAGAAGATGGAAAAAAATTATTTAATTTAATTAAATATATTATCCGAAATGAAGATGTAAATGATCTGAATTTATTCTATTCAAAACCTCCAAGAAAAATAGCTTTAGTAACCTGTGTCAAAGAAAAATTAAATGATAAAAGTTTATACCCTGCAAAGGATTTATATCAAGGAATTTTATTTGGAAAATTCATGGCAGAAGCGAATGCAGAAAAGCCAGATTTAATATTTATCCTTTCAGGAAAATATGGATTACTTTCTTTAGATGATGAAATAGAAACGTATGATGTTAACTTAAATGTTCAAACAGAAGAATATAAAATAAAATGGTCTAAAAAGGTATTAGAAAAATTAAAACATTATGCTGATTTTAAAAGAGATGAATTTGTATTCATTACGAATAAAGAATATGCAAGACATTTAATTCCTTCAATAAAAAAATATCGTTTTCCAATAGAAATTAAATAAGCAAAAATTATTGATTTAATAATTATCCTCAGGTTTTTCACCTTCTTCCCAGTATCGAGAAATGTCTCCTTTTTGAGATTCTTTGTGATATTCTATTAAAAGAGCATCACTTTCATACATATTAGATCGAAGCACGGTTTCTTGCATTCCGTTTTTATCAGAGATAGCGATACCTGCTGTATTGGGAGGAATTTCGCCTAAATTATGTGCATGCAAAACCAAGAAACTATCTTGATCCTTTAACGTAAATTCAAAGACTTCTCCAGCATTGGTAAGTTGATAATTTTGTAATACCCATTCCCCGTTTAAGTTCACTGAAATAATATCGCCATCTTCAATATTAATGTCCCAAACTCGAATTTTAATTTCTTTTGAATGGACAATGATCTTTTTGGTCTTTTTTATATTTCTACCAACATTAGTGATATAAGGAACTTCTCGTTCTTTGGCAGCCATAGAAAAACAAGACAATTCATGAACAGAATAACTTTTGCCTGTAGCCGCAGTTACTCCAACCCAAGCACCACCACTATCCAAATTTAAAATCTCAGTTAAATCCAATGATTTAGAAATCATTTCTTCTCCATCTAAATAAACCGTCATAATAGGTTTTACATAATGAATCCTTGCAGTATGATGTTTACCATCTTTTAAATCTTGATCAATATTCTTATAAGCTAAAGAAGCTTTTTTCTCATGTGAATTGGGATAAATACCTTGGCTTTGAATACTTACATGTGGTCCTCCCATCCCTTCAGTATCATTCACATCAAATTCAATAGCCAAACTGTTTTCAATCCCTGCATAACCTAAACCCACTCCCTTTTCTCCATTTTTATTATGAGAATCATTATTATGTATAACCAATGCTAATCCTTCGCCTCCTACTTTTTTACCCCCGTTCTTATAGATTTTAAAACAAAAATTCACATCAAAACTATCAGAAACGATCATTTTCCGATCAGAAAAATACAAACCGCCTCTACGATTAGGAGCTGGAGGCGTTAATTTGATTTTTGATTTATTGACAGTAGCATCTGATGTACGGGAAAGACCATTCGTGTTTTTAAATTTTTCATATTCGAAATCGTCTGTCTCTTGTGCAAAGACAAATGAAGAACAAAGCATGAAAATAATTAAAAGGTATTTCATAACATTTAACAATTTATAAAATTGTTCTCCTTAGAGTTGATTTTAAAGTTAACTCTAGGGAGGATTTCCTAATAATCAAACCGATAATACATCAAAACCATACCAAAGGCTGTAATCAAAAATACAATAAAGGTTCCCATTTTTATAGAATATTGTATATGATTCACAAAAGTCAATATATCTTCCTTTGATTTAGGGTAACGAGGCAATACTTCTTTTTCTAAACGTTTCTTATTGAAAATATGTACTGTTCCAAAATCAACATTAGCTTGAACGAGCTTTTTATAGGCTTTCATCACTTTTACTCGGAAGTAAACATTGACAAATAAACTGGCTATTACAAGCCCCACAATTATTGATACTAAAAAGTAATACATTCAATACGATTATTTACAAAAATAAGATATTACAAAGGTAAAAAGTGTTAGGAGATTGCATTGTAAAAGTTATTTATTTCTGAAAATTTTGATCAACTCTTCTAAGACCATCTTGCAAATTGGTTATTTACTAGATAACAAACAAGCAGTTTGTATTGCATGGAATGTGGAAAATAGAATATAAAAATACATGAAATAAATTTACCTTTGGACTACTATTTTTCTACTTCGCAAAATAACTCCATGCCCCATTTTAGTAAAATAAGTCTTGCTTTATGTCTGGTTTTTATCCTAGGAGGATTATCCTATTTGCCTAGATGGAAAAAGAAAAATGCGCATGCCACTATTTCGTATGATGTGTCTGGCTATTACATTTATCTCCCTGCTATTTTTATTTATAAAGACATAAAAAAAATGGCTTTCAAAGACAAAATCCATGAAAAATATAAAAACTCTTCTCATTCCTATGAAACAAGTTCATTACCAAATGGAAATGTAGTCACGCAATATTCTATAGGTCAATCTGTTTCCTTTCTACCATTTTTTTTAATAGCCGATTTTCTAGCAACACCATTGGGCTATGAAAGAGATGGTTATTCTTTGCCATATCAAGCAGGTGTACATTGGGGTAGTGTACTCATTGCTTTTTTGGGTTTATACTATTTAAGAAAAAATTTATTAGAATACTTTTCAGACAAGGTTACTGCTGCAACAATCTTATTAATCGTTTTAGCTACGAATTATTTTAATTATGTAACTATGGATGCAGCCATGTCTCATAATTATTTATTTACGTTAACCTCCTTATTAATTTGGAATACGATCCAATTTTATAAAAACCCAAACTTAAAACGAAGTTGTTTTATTGGACTAATAATTGGACTAGCTGCATTAACTAGACCCACTGAAATAGTATTAGCATTTATCCCACTTTTCTGGGGTTTGACTTTAAGTATTCCTAAAATAAAAGAAAGATATTCTTTCTTAAAAGAACAACGAGTTAAAATTATTGCTGCAATATTAATTACAAGTGCAATCGGAAGTATTCAATTGATGTATTGGAAATATGTGGGCGATTCTTGGTTGATATACAGTTATGGAGAAAATGGTTTTGATTGGTTTCATCCCCATGTAAAAAATGGAACAATTTCTTTCAGGAAAGGATGGTTGGTTTATACACCCATAATGTTTTTTTCATTGATAGGATTAGCCAGGATGATCCTAAAAAAACAATCATTAGGACTATATATTTTCTTTCATTTTATGATCGTTTTTTATCTAACCTTTGCTTGGTCTTGTTGGTGGTATGGAGGATCTTTAGGACAAAGAGCATTGGTGCAATCTTATGCAATTTTGGCATTCCCTTTTGCCTATTTTCTTCAATGGAGTTCGAAGAAAAAAATAAGATGGATTCCTGTTACTTTATTGTCTCTTTTCTTTATCTATTATAATGTTTGGTTGCATCACCAAGCGCACAGAGGTAACATGTTGGATGCAGAAAATATGTCTCCAAAATATTTTAAAAAGATATTTTTAAAATGGGAAAAGAATAAAGATGATTTAAAATATTTAGATCATGATGAAGAATTTATTGGCGAAAGAAAAAATATCAATAGAATTTATTTTAATGATTTTGAAAAAGATACCACCATTCAAAATAGTGGGATAGAAAATATAAATGGAAATAATGGGTATCATATTCCAATAAAAACAGATTTAAATGGATTTTTCTCAGTTCCTTTTACGAATAATAATGCTAAATGGCTGAGGGTAGGAGGTACCTTTAAAAATATTCATAAAGAATGGAATGTCTGGAATATGACTCAAATAATACTACGCTTTAAAAATAAAGATCAAGTCGTTAAATTCAAGCTAATTAGAATCAACCGAATATTAGATGATTTCGAAACTCGAACTATTTTCATGGATTCAGAAATACCCCATGAAAAGTTAACGGATATAGAAATTGTATTTTGGTCTGGCTTAGCGCAATACCCTATACTAGTAGATGATTTATATATGGAAGTGTTTCAATAATTCCTCATAATCTCCCTTACAAAGCATCTAAAGTTTATTTACCTTTGCATCCGATTATAAAACGATAAACAATGGCGAAACAAGAAGACGCATTTAAGAAGGTTACTTCTCATTGCAAGGAATATGGTTTCATATTTCAATCCAGTGAGATATATGATGGTTTAGCAGCTACCTATGACTATGGTCCTTATGGAATTTTATTAAAAAATAATATCAAGCAATATTGGTGGAAATCCATGGTGCAAATGCACGAAAATATTGTAGGTCTTGATGCTGCTATTTTCATGCATCCCACAACTTGGAAAGCATCAGGACACGTAGATGCTTTTAATGATCCAATGGTCGATAATAAAGATTCGAAAAAAAGATATCGAGCAGATGTCATGATCGAAGATTATATGGCTAAGATCGAAGGAAAGATCAATAAAGAAATTAAAAAGGCACAGAAGCGTTTTGGTGATGACTTTAATGAAACAGAATTCCGTGCTACAAATGGTAGAGTATTAGCCAATCAAGAAAAAATAGATAAAATTGCCAAGAGATTAGCAACAGCGATGACGGATGGTAATATGGAAGATTTGAAAGCTCAAATTGAAGAGTATGAAATCGCCTGCCCTGTTTCTGGTTCTAGGAATTGGACAGATGTTCGCCAATTCAATTTAATGTTTTCCACTCAATTAGGTGCAGTAGCAGGTGAAGAAGGTAAACTGTATTTACGTCCAGAAACGGCACAAGGTATTTTTGTCAATTTCTTAAATGTACAAAAATCTTCTCGTCAGAAATTACCATTTGGTATTGCACAAATTGGTAAAGCATTTAGAAATGAAATCGTTGCTCGTCAATTCATTTTCAGAATGAGAGAATTTGAACAAATGGAACTTCAATTTTTTATCAAACCAGGGACACAAATGGAATGGTATAACTATTGGAAAGAAACCCGTTTGAAATGGCACAAAGCGATTGGTCATAAAGAAGAGAATTTAAGATTCCATGATCACGATAATTTAGCACATTATGCAGATGCTGCTGTAGATATTCAATTTAATTTCCCTTTCGGTTTCAAAGAATTAGAAGGAATTCATTCTAGAACAGATTTTGATTTATCGAGTCATCAAAAATATTCAGGAAAAAAATTACAATATTTCGATCCAGAATTAAATGAAAGTTATGTGCCATTTGTTCTAGAAACATCTATTGGTGTAGACCGGATGTTCCTAGCAACAATGAGTCATGCCTATACTGAAGAAATGGTTCCTGATGCTAAGGGACAAGATCGGGAAAGAGTTGTATTAAAGATACATCCTTCTTTAGCTCCTATTAAATGTTGTGTTATGCCATTGAAGAAGAATGATGATAATCTTACTTCAAAAGCTCGAGAAATATTTAATAGTATAAAGGTGCACTTTGATGCTCAATATGATGATACAGGATCTATTGGTAAATTATACGCTAGACAAGATGCCATCGGTACACCATATTGCATCACTGTTGATTTTGATACACTTGAAGACAACACGGTAACCATTCGAGAAAGAGATTCATTAAAACAAGAAAGGATTTCAATCGATAAAATTGCTGAAATTGTAAAAGCTCGGACAGATATGACGCAATTATTTGTGTAAATTTCAACTTAATTAGAATTCTAAAAAGAGGCTGTCTCAAAAGTAAAGACAGCCTCTTTTTTATTCGGATACCTAT
>JAHDFV010000093.1 GCA_020627985.1 Saprospiraceae bacterium | reverse complement strand
AATGTATTTTTTTATTTGTTTTCTATTTCCATATTTCTCTTTTAAATCTTCATATTCTAATTTTATTTTACCAATAAAATTAGCCTTATTATCATTTAATAAATCAGAAGCAACCGTCACAGATTTTGAAGCATCTAAAACATGTATCACACCACCAGAATATTCAGGTGCAATTTTAACAGCGGTATGTGTTCTTGAGGTTGTCGCTCCTCCAATTAATAAAGGAATTTTAAAATCTTGTCGTTCCATTTCTTTGGCAACATGAACCATTTCATCAAGACTAGGTGTAATTAATCCACTTAAACCAATGATGTCTACATTTTCTTCTTTTGCTTTTTTAAGAATAGTTGCAGCAGGAACCATTACGCCCATATCTACTATTTCATAATTATTACAACCTAAAACAACACCTACAATATTTTTTCCTATATCATGTACATCTCCTTTTACCGTCGCCATTAATATTTTTCCTTTCGCTTGTGTTCCTGTTCCTTCTTTTTCTGCTTCAATAAATGGATTTAAATACGCCACTGCTTTTTTCATCACTCTTGCAGATTTGACCACCTGTGGTAAAAACATTTTACCTGCACCAAATAAATCTCCAACGATATTCATTCCATCCATCAAAGGTCCTTCAATCACTTCCAAAGGACGATCAAATAATAATCGGGCTTCTTCAGTATCTTCTTCTATATAATCGGTAATTCCTTTAACAAGAGCATGACTTAATCTTTCTTTCACATCTCCTTCTCTCCATGTTAAATCTTGAACTCTTTTTTTGCCACCTTGTCCTTTTACTTTTTCTGCATAATCGGTTAAAGCATCGGTAGCATTTTCATTGCGATTAAATAAAACATCTTCTACCAAGATTTTTAATTCTTCAGGAATATCTTCATACACTTCCAACATACCCGCGTTGACAATTCCCATATCCATCCCTGCTTTAATAGCGTGGTACAAAAATGCAGAATGCATCGCTTCACGTATAACATTATTACCTCGATAAGAAAAAGAAATATTACTCACTCCTCCACTTACTTTAACTAATGGCATTTTTTCCTTGATCTGTCGAGTTGCCTCAATAAAATTAATCGCATATTCATTATGCTCTTCAATTCCTGTTGCAACAGCAAAAATATTCGGATCAAAAATGATGTCCTGAGGTGGAAATCCAATTTCTTCAGTTAAAATTTTATATGCTCGTTCACAAATAGAAACTTTACGTTCAATTGTATCCGCTTGTCCTTCTTCATCAAAAGCCATTACTACTGCTGCAGCACCATATCTTCTTACAATTTTAGCCTGACGTTTAAATTCTTCTACTCCTTCTTTCATAGAGATAGAATTCACAATACATTTTCCTTGTATACATTTTAAACCTGCTTCGATCACTTCAAACTTTGAAGAATCGATCATGATAGGTAATTTTGAAATATCGGGTTCTGATGCAATCAAATTTAAGAATGTAATCATGGCATGTTTAGAATCTAACATGCCTTCATCCATATTTACATCAATAATTTGTGCACCACCTTCTACTTGTTGCCTTGCAACAGAAAGGGCTTCACTATAATTTTCTTCCTTGATTAAACGAGCAAATTTTCTAGAACCTGTTACATTGGTTCGTTCCCCAACATTTACGAAATTCATATCTTCTCGTATCGTCAAGGGTTCCAGTCCTGAATATTGAGAATTTGTAGTTCTTTTAACTACTGCTCTAGGTATGCGTCCTTTTGCTTTTTCAGACATGACTCGAATATGATCAGGCGACGTTCCACAACAACCTCCAACCATGTTCACTAAACCAGATTCAATAAATTCGTCAATATAATCACCCATTTCATTTTCATCTTGATCATATTCACCAAAACGATTGGGCAAACCAGCGTTGGGATAAGCGGTAACTAAGCAATCGGCCATTTTAGCCAATTCTTGTATGTGAGGTCTCATTTCAGTAGCACCTAATGCACAATTGAAACCAATAGAAAATAAATTTGCATGATTCACAGATAACCAAAAAGCTTCAGCTGTTTGACCTGATAAGGTTCTACCACTTGCATCTGTTATCGTCCCAGAAACCATGATCGGCAAGGAAACTCCTTTTTCTTCATATACTTTATCAATTGCAAATAAAGCGGCTTTTGCATTTAAGGTATCAAAAATCGTTTCTACTAAAATTAAATCTGCTCCACCATCTACTAAACCGCAAACTTGGGTATAGTAAGCATCTGCCATTTCATCAAAAGTCACCGCTCTAAAACCAGGATCATTTACATCTGGAGATAAAGAGAGGGTTCTATTTGTAGGGCCAATTGCTCCAGCTACAAATCTGGGTTTATCTTCTGTAGAGAAAGCAGCACAAGCTTTTTTAGCTACTCTTGCGGATTCATAATTGATTTCGTAAGCGAGATGTTCCATTTGATAATCTGCCTGAGCGATCACAGTACCACTAAAAGTATTCGTTTCTATAATGTCTGCCCCTGCTTCTAAATAAGCCTTATGAACGGCTTCAACAATATCAGGTTGAGTGATTGACAATAGATCATTATTTCCCTTTACATCACAGGGATGATTCTTAAATCTTTCGGTTCTAAAATCTGATTCTGATAATTTATATTGTTGAAGCATTGTGCCCATTGCTCCATCAATTACTAGAATTTTTTCCTTCGCAATTTGTCTAATATCTTTACTCATCTATTCCGCTTATTTTATTGGTGGCTAAAGGTATGAAATTGGAAATTAAATGTTGTATTCAGAAGGGATATGAATAGTACAATTGACAGATATGATTAGTTCCAGCCATACTAGAATTTATATCTTTTATATGGATGCTTTTTTCCTTTATAAAATAAAAAAAGCGTATTCTTTTTTTTCTTGCACTTATATCGAATTGCAAATTGTTCACCTTCTAAATCGACTACACAAGTTTTAGTGAATTTACCTTCAATCGTTTTTTTAGTTTTATAAGCGGTAAAATAATTGGGACAAGCAAAACCGTAATCTGGATCTGAAAAAGCAGCCATCGTAGATCGTTCTGAATTTTCAGCTATAAATCCAATAAATTCAACTGGAATCCCTAAACCAAAGGAAGGGACTCCTCCCATTCCTTCTTCTTCTAATTCTTCCTCTTCTGTTTTTGGATAATTTTTTTCAGGATCAGCAGCATATTGCCACATACCTCCATCTTGAACTAATGGATCATTTTCATTAAATAATTTTCCATTTTGAGAAAATAAAAATGTTGACATGAGTAAAAAAAGAAAAATAGAAATAGAATTTTTCATGCGAATAAATTTCATTTTCAAATTTGATCAAGCAACTCTTTTTGCAAAAGCTACGTCTTAGTTTTACCAAAAATACATCTATTATGAAATATATACATTTAATTTTTTTATTCTTTTTTATTCATTCAACTTCTGCACAAGAAATAGAATTAGATTCAACTAATTTTTTCTTCCAGACGTCTTTTGACTCTTTAGGCATATGTTATGGCAAAAGTTTACAACAACCCATTCTTAAAGAAATTGAAAAAGAATGTGAATTAACTCCTGCTACTCAAAAATTAAAACCTGTTTCGGAAATAATTCGTGAAAAAGTAGAATTAGATTTTTATTACTTACCTAAAGGACACCGTCGTTTAGAGTGGATTAAAAATTATTCTATTTTCGAAGAAGAAATGATAAAAATAAAGGATGAAACAAGAATGCTAGATACTTGTACTCCTGAACAAGTAAATTCATGTTACGAAACAGTCACCGAAACTTATATCAAAAAACCTGAAATGATCAAATGGCAAACTAACAAAGAGATCATTAACAGTTCTTCATGGATTAAAAAAGAAACAATTAATCAAGAAGAATATGGAACCATCAGTAAAAAAATAATTGTTGTTCCTGATTGCTGCGGAACAAGAGAAATAATTATTCCTGCTCACTATAAAACGATAATTAAAGTTTCTCCTATTAAAGGAATATCAGAAATAAATAAAAGAAATATAAAATCGCTTTGTTTAAACTGGTATTATAAATTAATCGAAAAGAAAACTACAGAACTAATAGACATTCCTGCAATAAATACAAAAATTAAAGAATATATTATTGAAGAAGAAGCCAAAATAATTAATCAAAGAATATATTGTAATTTAGATCAAAATACGATTAAAAAAATACAATTATTCTTAATTCGAAAAAAATTATACCAAGGAGATTTAAACGGAGAATTAAATCGAGAGACTAAAAAAGCTATTATAAATTTTCAAATTCAAAACAATTTACCTTTCGGACAACTGGATTACAAGACAGTATATATGTGTGGGATAAAATAATTTTATATTTTTTAATATTCAGGAGATTTAAACGGTGTCTTAAATCAAGAAAACAAAGAGGCAATCATTAAATTTAAAATAAAAAATAATTTATCTTTGAGGCAACTTGATTTTAAGACGATTGAATTATTAAAAACGAATTAGAATGAATAAAATATTTTTACATTTCTTATTATTAATGATTTTTCATTCTTTAACAAGTCAAAACAATGATTTAAATCATATCGCTGAAGATTTTCTAAATAAATATAATGTCCCTGGGATTGCAATAAGCGTCATTAAACCAGATTCAATTTTATATGGAGTTGCAGGTGTAAAAAAAATGGTAGTAAAGAAAATATAAATTTATATTCAAAGTTTCACATTGGCTCTAACTCTAAGGCATTTACTTCAACTATAGCTGCAATTTTAGTTGAAGAAGGAAAAATAAAATGGACTTCAACCATTGTTGAAATAATTCCTGAATTAAAGAATAAAATTAGAAAAGAATATAATGACATTACATTAGAAAATCTTTTATCCAACAGAGGTTTAATTCAGCCATTTGAAGATGATAAAAGTCCAGAATGGAAAAAATTACGTCAAAAATTCAAGACATCGGAAATATCAAAAATTGAGTTTTCGAAATTTGCTTTAAATTTAGAACCCAAATTAAATCAATCTAAAAAATATAATTATTCTAATGGAGGATTTATTATTGCAGCGTTAATGCTTGAAAAAGCTGCGGGTAAAAATTGGACACAATTATTAGAGGTACTTAATACAAAATATGAAATTGAAACGATTATAGGTTTTCCAAATCAAGAATCAAATGGAACATTTGGTCATCGGAAAAAATTATTTAAATACAAAGCTATTTCTAATGCAAGAGAATATAAATTTCGATTTGATTTATCTCCCTCAGGGAATTTATCATTAAATATTTTAGATCTCTCTTTTTTCATTAAACATCATTTTGATGGATTAAATGGAAAAGCGAATATTTTAAAAGAGGAGACTTATCATAAAATGCATTTTGGACTAGAAAAATATTCTTTAGGTTGGTATAATGGAAACATTGGCAATACCGAATTAAAATTTAGTTATCACGGAGGAAGTATTGGAACATTTTCTTCTGCTATTATGATAAGTCCAGAAAGACAAGTAGCTATTATTATCTTAATCAATTCAGACAATAAAAAAACATCGGAACTTAAAACCCAACTTAGAACTTTGTTGTGGGAAAAATTTGGTAAAAATAAAAAAGACCAACAAGCCTTTTAATCGTTCATTGGTCTTTAGATGATTGTTTTTTATAAAAATTAATCAGAAAGAATCGCTAATCTCTTTATAAATCTTCGTTTGTTTAATTTTAAAACAACTGTATATAAGCCCGACGTAAAATATCTTGATTTATTTTCAACTTCAAAAATTCTTTCTTGCGCAGATATTTTATCAAAATAAATTTGTTGAGATAAATCATTGAAAATTTGAATTTCAATTTCTTCATTTAACTCTTCGTCACTTAATAGATAATTAGGTATTTCAATGATAAAAGATTCTTTTGCTGGATTTGGATAAAGTTCAAAACTTAAATCTTTTCTTTTTCTAATATCCTCTACGTATTGAGGATTAGGAGAAATTAAATTTTTAATTTTTAAATATTTACAGAATCTATACATACATTTTTTACCCTCTGGTCCAACCAACATAACAAATAAACATACTTGAGCTTCTGAAGGAATTTGGAATTGATATGAAAGTGGTGAAATATATCCATTCGTTTCCATAACAATGGAACTATTCACAACCCATTGAGCCGCTGAAATAGACCATCCGTCTGGAATGGTTTGATATTGAGGATAAAAGGTATAAGAGCCATTTCCTTGTTGAAAAGGAAAATAACTCACGTTCCAATTAGGGCAACAAACGATTACTACTTCATCTGTTAGATGATTCGAACAAACTTCAGCACCGTTTAAAAATTTAGTATAAGAAACATCAAAAACAGCATTACTAGGCATATATACTGGATTCTCATTCGAAATATCCGTATTGCCTAAAGTCCATACAATAACATGATCAGAAGAAGGAATAATTATATTACCATTTAAATCTAATAGTGTAAGTTTGACTTTTTCATCCGTAAGGCATTCTTGTTTAATTTTAACTGCACAATCCATACAATCTGCATAACCAGAAGTCCAACCACTTTTACATACTAAACTTCCACTCCCTTCTTCATAAATAGCAACATTATAAGCATAATTGGCTTGTCCTATAGTCACTGGATTTTGACCATTCGGTGCAGGATTCCAGTACACGTCAATATCAAAGCCATCGACATAGCCTGTTGTTGGTTCAACAGGATTTCCATGTGAGTCAATTATGGTATGCGTTACTGTTCCGTTTCCATTACAAACTTCTTCTACATATATTGGAAATATATCACAGATATCATTATGACACTCTTCATCTATCACCACTTCTATAGTAGATTCCGAATGACACTCCCAAACATCTTCCACTACAACAGAAATAGTACCTCCTGATTCACCCCAAATAACACTTATAAAGAAATTATTAGGATCCGAACCAGAAACAAATTCACCACCGTTTACTGACCATTGGTAATTCATATAATTATCGTCCACATAATAATAGCTAGGGCCAACTAAATCATGGTCACAAACTTCTATTGAACCAAAGATTTGAGGTTCTTCCAATTCTATTAATTCTATTGTTTTCGTTACTGTGTTTATAGTACCTCCAACATAATAATTCAAGGTTATTTCATAAGTACCATAATCGTTATAGCTATGATTTGGATTTTGATCTGTTGAAGTAACTCCATCTCCAAATTCCCAAGATTCTATAGAATAACAATCACTTACATTAAAAGAAAAATTTAAACATTCAGTTTTCACATAAGTGATCTTAGGTGGAGTTAATTCATTAAGTGATTCATAGCCCCCAGCAGTTCTTATCATTGTGAAAGTATTCACTAAATTTGATTCGTTTACATGTAATTCATGTATGTCTAAAGGTGCATTAGAACTGTGCTTTTCATTTGGATTAATGATTGCAGAAATAAATTTACGTTGCACATAATTATCCGTTATTGATTCATAAAAATAAATTTTCCCATTTGGGCCAGCAATAGCTTGCAAATCAAAATCCAAAGGGTCAGATTCATGAATTAATTCTTTTGTCGAATTAATATCATTCGCCCATAAGTCGAATTGACAATAACGATTAATTGGAATGGGATTTTCAAAAGGGAGATAATTAAATTGATATAAAAATCTAGAATTGGGACTAAAACAATAATGAACAAAATTACTAGCTGCGGTTGTATAAATATTTTCAATAAATTCAACACTACCGTCAACTCTATTAAATTTATAAAGTTTAGATCCAATCAATAAATTTTCTCCATCAGGAGAAACTTCAAATTTTTGATCGTCTCCCATGTCAAAACTATTGACTAAAGAAAAATCTCCAATAGGGTTTTGACTATAGTCTAATAAAAATATAGCACACTCATGAATAGAAGTAGAACTAGATGTTGAGAATATAAGAAAATGATGATTATCATTACAACCAGGAATTGTATTTATATTTTCATAATTTGCAACTAAAGCTCCGTTAGTACGACTATTAAAACCTGAAGGCGGAGGCACTGGCTCCATCAAAATATTATTATGAATAACTGGGTTGCTTCCATTTTCATTTATAACAGTCCTATAATATGCATCCCCAAATTCTGCAGGAAAACTAGAAAGCATGAATAAATTAAAATATTCACCTGAAGGTGAAGGAATAGATATTCCTTGTTGTTGACCAGATTGGACGCTAGGAGCTAAATCCGCTATTACGTTGTGCGCCCCATCAAATAACACTGATCCAGTAGACAAAGGATTTGAGTGATCAGAAGAAACATAATATAATACATCTCCTGTTAAATCATATTCCATAATTGTTGTCTCAAAAGATGTGTTGGGATAACTTATTAAATCTGGAATTCCATTTGTAAAATCTAAACCTAAATGTTCATTAAAATACCAACGTTTTCCATAACCTGAATAAGGGGTACATTCATCGATAACGATATGAAAAGGTGTTGCTTCAATTTCTTCATTTGAGTTTGCATTTGTTCTTGTTAAAAGTACTTTATAAATACCAGGCGTGTCATATGTATATGAAATGTTCTGACCTTCAATTATATCACCATTTCCTAAATCCCATGTAAATTCATAACTCGGCGGATATTGAAAAGTTGGAGATAAATCAATTGACTCATTAGGACAAAAAATATACTTATCTAATTCAACTTTCACAAAAGAAGAACAACTGACGATCTCAATCCCTTCAACTCCAACAGCTGACCACGCTGCTTCTATATTGTCAAGGAAATAACAATCTGCATATCCAATATTTATAGCTGCGTTTACCGTGGCAGCCCGCATTTCTTCAAAGGTACAAAGCTGACCTACATATTCGTTCTCGAGAATTTCAAAAAGAATTTTAGAAATAATCGTCCAAGAATCTTCTTGTGGATAATAATTAGATGCTGTGATGACTTCATATTCATCTCCATTACAATTTATTCCAGTATCTCCTTTTGATAAAAGATAAAACCAATAATTCATGATGCTACTATTGATATGAACTCCGCCATTATCAAAAGAATTTGTGGTGTAATCTAAATAATTTGGATCATTTGTACCATAACAAATTGGGTATCCAAGTGAAGCAGGATCCATAAAAGAACGAAGTGCAATTCCACTAGAAACGATACCATCTCCTATAAGCCAATCAGGTTCACTATCGCCTCTTGCTTCCATTTCAGCTAAAAGACCAAATATATCTGCTAAAGATTCATTTATCGCACCTGATTCATTTAAATAAATTAACTCGACGGTATTTTTAACTATGGCATGGGTATATTCATGCCCTGTTACATCATAACGAGTCGTAGGCCCATTCAAGGCATAATATGGAAATAATCCAGAATAATTTCCATCTCCGAAAACAAGAACAGAACCATTATAAAAAGCATTATCTATTCCATAATTAGGTGTATAATAGGACTTGATCTGATCCCCATTTCCATCAAATCCTTGGTAATCAAAATTATTATCAAAATAATCATATACAGCTTCTACGCTATGATGAAGATCTAATGCAGGTCTTTCAACGAGCTCTAAATCATCAAAATTTGTAGCCGAAAATGGAACTTGAGCGGTAGTATAATCTAATGATGTGGCTTCAATAGGAGTCGAGTTAGAAATAGGAAACAAGTATGTTGAGATATTTCTAGTATCTGTCTCCATTAATGATAAATCTGGAGAATTTGTATCATCTACAGTAATTATTAATGGAGCAGAATAATCTTGATAATGCGTATTCCCAGAAATATCTATATCAACATCTCCAGTTTGCAACATTGGATATTTACCTAAAATTTTTCCTGTTTCTACATCAATAAAATACTCTAAACTTTGAATAGGTTTTAATTGATGTATTAATATTTTAAATGCTTTTTTATATTTTCTAGCATCGGCATTCATTTCTGGATTATAATAAACCAACTCTCCTAAATTTAGAATATTATTTTTTGAAACAGAATGCCATTTATGATCTTTGTAAACTTGTAACTTTCCTTCCGTATTATTTTTAATCGTATTAAAAATTAAATCAGAATTTAATTCTACTACAGATTCTTTTATGTCTCCAATTAATACTATACCATTTATATGAGCTTTACCTTTAGCATTTATATGTACAGATAATCTCGTTTTTTCTAAAGGTATATTGTTGAAATAATAAGTATAAAATTCATGTTGAACATTAAATTTATTTTTAGAAGATTTTTTTAATTTTAATTCAACATTGGTTTGTGAATTAATTTTATTTAATAATTCTCCTTTTTCTTGAATTTCATTTAATGAATTCCCAAAAGAATAGGTTTGTGAAAAAGAACTAAGAGGAAAATAAAAAAGGCTTAAATAAATCAGAAGATAAATCAGCTTAAATTTATTTTCAAAATATAATGTTGTGTTCATTGCTTGTTAATTTATTCTTGATAATTATATCAATAAATAATAGTTGTATGAATATAAGCAATCTAAAACTCATTTTTTCTAAATAGGTGTTTTGAAAAAATGCTTTAACAATTCATCAATTAGAGTAAAAGGAAAATTATATTTTAAATATTCTAACCTGCCCACCCCTCTCTATCTAAACTCCTATATTGAATTGCTTCTGCTAAATGATTTTTTTCAATATTTTTACTTCCATCTAGATCAGCAGCAGTTCTTGCTACTTTTAAAATCCGATCATAAGCTCTTGCAGATAATTGTAATTTCTCCATCGCAGTTTTCAATAAATTCCTACAATCTTGATCTAATAGACAAACATTTCTTACCATATTACTTGGCATTTGAGCATTACAATAAATCTCTTTTTTAGCACTAAATCTTTTTACTTGAATTTCCCTAGCCCTTACAACTCTTTTAGTGATGTCCTCACTAGTTTCTGATGCTCTTTTTGTAGATGATAATTCATCATAAGAAACGGGAGTTACTTCAACATGTAAATCAATTCGATCTAATAAGGGTCCTGAAATTTTACTTAAATACCTTCCTACAATACCAGGCGCACAAACACAATCTTTTTCTGGATGATTATAATATCCACAAGGACAAGGATTCATAGAAGCGACAAGCATAAATGTAGCTGGATAATCTACTGTCAATCTTGCTCTTGAAATCGTTACTTTCCGTTCTTCCATGGGTTGTCTCAAAACTTCCAAAACCGTTCTTTTAAACTCTGGTAATTCATCCAAAAACAAAACACCATGATGTGCTAAAGAAATTTCTCCTGGTTGGGGATGAGAGCCTCCACCCACTAAAGCGACATCTGATATCGTGTGATGAGGAGATCGAAAAGGACGTGTAGCAACTAAAGACGATTCTTTAGGAAGAACTCCTGCTACAGAATGAATTTTAGTTGTTTCTAAAGCTTCATGTAAATTTAATGGAGGTAATATCGTAGGTAATCTTCTAGCAAGCATTGTTTTTCCTGCACCTGGTGGTCCAATCAAAATTACATTATGTCCTCCTGCTGCAGCCAGCTCTAAAGCTCTTTTAATATTCTCTTGTCCTTTAACATCTGAAAAATCGACTTGATAATCATTGATAGTATTTGAGAAAATCCCTCTTGTATCTACTTGAATGGGTTCTAAATTATTTTCACCATTCATAAAATCGACAGCTTCTTTTAAATGTTGAATGCCATATACTTTCAGATCACTGACAATTGCTGCTTCTTTTGCATTTTCCAATGGAACTATAAGTCCCTTAAAGTTCTCTTTTCTTGCTTGTATGGCAATTGGCAGAGATCCTTTTATGGGTCGCAATTCCCCATCTAAAGAGAGTTCACCCATAAAAATATATTGATCAACTTCTTCGGCATTTACTTTACCAAATCCAGCAAGGACACCCATTGCTATCGGTAAATCATACGAAGCTCCTTGTTTAGGTAAATCTGCTGGAGCTAGATTTATCACTATTTTTAATCTAGGAAGTCGCATATTAGAATTCTTCAATGCGGCTTCTATTCTATGAAAACCTTCTCTTACAGCATTGTCTGGAAGTCCAACTAAATTATAACCCGCTTTTCCTGCTGCTACTGCTCCTCCAATATGAACTTCTACAGTAATTGTGGTTGCATCTACTCCATGTACTGCACTCCCAAATGTTTTTACATACATACTTACATTAAATTTTTGTTTTTTAAAGACTGTGCAAGTACATAGACGCAAAAAAGCGGTTGATTCCATAAAAGAATCAACCGCTTTTTAAATTTTATATAAAAAAGTAAGTTATTAATCCTGCAATTTAAATCGGATAGGTAAAGTAAATTGAACCCTTACTGGGTTATTTCTTTGTTTACCTGGAACCCATTTAGGCATTTTCTTAACTACTCTTAAAGCTTCTGCTCCACATCCTCCTCCTGGATCTTTTAAGATAACTTTTGATTCGTCATCATTAAAGACTATTGATCCATCTTTTTCCACTACGAAACGAATAACTGACATTCCTTCAATTCCATTTTCACGGGCGATAGAAGGATAGCGAATGTTTTTATTGATGTAAGAAATAATCTTTTCATCT
>JAHDFV010000092.1 GCA_020627985.1 Saprospiraceae bacterium | reverse complement strand
TCCCTTTTACATAAAGGATATCTCTAGTATTATCTACAATACCATTTTCATCTAAAAAATAAATTCTCCTATTTTTCAATCTATAAATAAAAATTTTTTATTAAACTTTTAATCAATATACCGCTTGTTTGTTTAATCAATATTAATAGAATCGTTAACAATAAAAAGAAAGAAAAGAGCACTATCCCAATAAATTTGTTTCAATATATCCAGCTTAATTTTAGTTTTGTACTATGCAAGATATCCTAAATCTTTTTCCAAAAATTTCTTCAGAGCAAATCCAACAATTCGAAGCTCTGATACCGCTTTATAAAGAATTGAATGCCAAGGTAAATGTCATCTCTAGAAAAGACATAGACAACTTAGCCAGTCGACATATTCTTCATTCATTATTTATTGATTTTGTACAGCCTTTTAATGCGGGAAGTGAAATTCTGGACTTAGGTACAGGGGGAGGATTTCCTGGAATCCCTCTTGGAATCTTATATCCAGAGGTTCAATTCCACTTAGTAGATGGGACAAGGAAAAAAATTGGTGTTGTAGAAGAAATTGTCAGTCAACTTTCTTTAAAAAACGTGACATATAAACACACAAGAGCAGAAGAAATAAAAGGAAGGAAATTCGACTTTGTTGTTTGTAGAGCAGTAGCATCAGTGGATAAATTATTAAATTGGAGCAGGCCTTTATTAAAGAAAGAACACAAACATGGCACCCCCAATGGATTGTATACTTGGAAAGGTGGGAATCCTAAAAAAGAAACTTCGCTAATACCTAAATATGAATATAGTGAGGTTTATCCTTTGCTTAAATATACCAATGATGAATATTTTGAAGAGAAATTCATTTTATATGTCCAAGGCTAATTACAATTCTTCTCCTAATAATCTTCTGTAACGTTTTCTAGCTTCAACAGAAAAAGTACTTCCTGAATAATCGTATAAGATTTTTTCATAAAGCTCAGTAGCTTTTTGTGTGTTATCTAGTTTTGTTTCATAAATTTCTGCTAGGTTAAAAACGGCATTATCTCCTCTGATCCCTTCAGGAAATTTTTCAATAATTTCTTCGAGCATTGCCGCAGCTTGTTTGTAATCTTTCATTTTGGTATAAATTTTAGATTTCAAATACAAGGCATCATCTTCTAAAGAATGTTCAGGAAACATCGTTCTAACAGAATCTAATTTCGTAAAAGCATTATCGAATTTATTTTGAAAAACTAATAGTTCAGCTTCTGAAAATTTCTTTAATGGAACTGCGGTTGTGTCTAAAGCTATATTATCCATGATAAATACTGAGCGATCCAAAGCATCATTAGCGATGAGTTTTGATGTAGAAGCTTTAAGGACACTGAATTGTGTTTGCGCCCACTCAAAATCACCTGAAAAATATGATAAAAGCGCATTTCTGTATCTTGCTTCTTGTCCTAATAAATCATCTTTAAACTGTTTATCTACTTGTGAATACAATAATGTTGATTCCCAAATTTCACCTTTCATTAAATAAAAATCTGCTAAACTAATTTTAGCTCTAGCTAATACATGAGGATTAACCATTGGAAACTCGATTAACTCTTCTAAAAGACCAACTGCTTTATCTAAATCATTGATATAATAAGCTTCAAGTTCAGCCAATTGAGAAATGATAGAAGCTGTAGTTTTAGTTTTACCAAATTCGGTTAAAAAGGCTTCATATTCTGCTTCTAATTGTTTTAGTTCTTCATTGGTATAGTCATATCCATCTACCAATCTCATCCTTTTACATTTTAAGGTTTCTTGCTTGGCTTCTATATAAAATGAAGATCCTGTTCCTTTATTATCTATGATATAATCAAAGCCTGAAATGGCTACATCCCAATCTTTATCATTTGCTGCAGTTTGTGCAATGTTATAAACTCTTCCCCCATTTTCTTCATTTTTCAGGTCTAGTGCTTTTGCTTGACGCATTGCCCCTTTATAATCTTTTTTGTGGATAAAAACCCAAGAAAGAAATTCAGGAAAAACTTCTTCATCTGGAGCATCTTGAATTTTACTATACAATTGCATTTGTAATTCTAAGAAATCGTCTTCAGAAAAGTATCGTTGAAATAAGGTTTTAAGTGATGAAATCCTTGTTGGAGTTTCTTCCAGACTGATTAAGTATTGTTCAACCATTTTCTCAGTCTCTCCTTTCCTTCGATATAATTCAGCTAAGTAATATGAAAAACCTGAAGCATTTTTAGCGTTTTTTCCTAGTTCATATGTTTTGATGGCTAAATCATACTTCGTCATATTTTGAAATTGGCCTGCAAGGCTACGGATCGCATTGGCGTCCGTTCCCACTTTTGAAATAGCTTTTTCATACATTTGATCAGCTTCTTCAACCTTAAATTGCTTTTCATACAAATTACCATAATCAAGATAAAGCCTATAATTATTTTGGTTTTTCTTAATCTTATTTTTAAGAATTTTCTCTCCCTCTTCATACTCTTCCATCTCTATTAAGCAAGCTAAATAGCGGGAAAAATAATAATCATTACTTGGACTTTTCTCAAACATTTTTTCATATAACGAAGAAGCCTTTTCATATTCTCCATTTGAAAAATATTCCTGAGCTAGTCGGCTATCTTGCGCTTGAATTTGTAGCGCAAGCAACATCATGATGATTATTAAAATCTGCTTCATATATATGAGTTGGTTTGTATCCTAATTATCAACGAAATAGTAACGTTAATTGTTTCTTATGAGTATATTAATATAAATTATATACCAACAAGAATCACACCACATCTATAAGACGAAAATGATCTCTTATTTGTAACAAAAAAGGCGAAACAACTATTAAGAAGTTCCGCCTTTCTATAACTATTTTATCTCGTATTACTTATTCTTTCTCCTGTTTTCTATTTGTTCAGCATGTGCGATTCTATAATCCATCATAAAACGCATATATTGTTTTTCATCAAGGATGAATTTCACATAATCGATAGTATGTGCATTTTGTCCTTTCATTTTTTTACGGAAAAGTTTTTCATCATTCAAGCGAATTGATTTTATCGTTCCATAATTGCTCGCTTTCCTTTGAGCCATTGCTTCAATCTTAACCAATTGGTCTTTATTTAAATCATATTGTTGAAAATGTTTCACAATTTCAGATGAAAGTGTCTCTTCATTAATTTTATTATCCATAAAGTCTTCAATTGCTGTTTTTTGAGCAAAAGATGATAAAGAAATTAATATTGATACAAGTATAAAAAATAATTTTTTCATTACAAATGGTTTAGTCTTGAGCACTAAAATAGAATCTTTATTTGATATTCTATATTAATTTCTTTAAAACAAGGTAAAAAATCATTATTCATCTAATTCATTGCAACATTTACCTTCTAAACAGCTCCTTTAAAAAGAAAAAGTAATCATTATTAGATTCAAAATTGTAACCTAATTATATTTTCTGTATTATGATTACAAATAACTACAAAAAACCGTCATGATGCGATCTGCCTATCTCACTTTTTTAAGTTTATTATTTAGTTCTTTATTGTTCTCACAAGAAAATCCTGAAAACCAAAGGGATGATGCTGTAAATATTTTTATTGATTGCTCTTCCTGGCAATGTGATATGGATTATATTAAGAACAACATGACTATGGTCAATTATATGCGCACTGTACAAGATGCAGATGTTTATATTTTAGTTGTTACACAACGCACAGGTAGCGGAGGACAGGAATATAATCTTCAAATCGAAGGACAGGATCGATTTGAAGGACAAAAAAATGAACTTAAATTTAATACGGACCCTACCAATACCGATGATGAAATTCGGATTAAATTAGTTAAAAATTTAAGAGCTGGTTTAATGCCGTTTATTGCTCAAACTTCTTTATTTGAAAAGATAGATATTACCTATGAAGCACCCAATTCTGCAGAAGAGCCAGAAGAAGTAAAAGATATTTGGAATAACTGGGTTTATAGCATTAGTATGAACGGTTGGCTTAATGGTCAATCGAGTTATAAAAGTTTAAATATGTTTGGGAATGTTTCTGCAAGGAGAGTGACAGAGGATTGGAAAATTAGTTTGAGTGTCAATGCGAATCTAGACAGGAATAAGTTTAAAACAGGAGAAAAAGAAAATGGAGATCCTATTTTTGACACATATGAAACAAGTGGCTATGGATTTTATAGTTATGCTATTCGAGCTATCAATGAACATTGGTCTACAGGTGTAAATTATAGTTTAAACTCCTCTACTTTTAGGAATATTAATCTATCTAATAATCTAACTGCAGCTATAGAGTATAATATATTTCCTTATAAAGAAGCAACGAAAAAACAGTTACGCATTTCTTACCGCCCAGGA
The DNA here is from genome assembly GCA_020627985.1 of Saprospiraceae bacterium. GTDB lineage: Bacteria > Bacteroidota > Bacteroidia > Chitinophagales > Saprospiraceae > JAHDCE01. The sequence goes on along the minus strand of JAHDFV010000092.1, from coordinate 8,449 downwards.
TTTAGACACAATAATTATGTAGACACTACTCTTTATAATAAGAAATCAGAAGCCCTTGGATTGCACCGTTTAGGCATCGCATATGAGACTCAAGCAAAATGGGGTTCTATTGATTTTTCTGTTTTTGCTTCTCAATATTTACATGATTTAGGATTATATAATATTAGAGTTTATACTGGATTGAATTTTAGAGTAGCGAAAGGGTTAACTTTAAACCTTTCAGGTAATTTGGGGTACATTAGAGATCAAATTGCATTACCAAAAGGAGATGCTTCTGATGAAGATATACTCCTCCAACAAAGAGAGCTACAAACCAATTATTCTTATTGGGCGAATTTTGGAATTCGATATTCTTTTGGTTCCATTTATAACAATGTTGTTTTCCCAAGATTTGGCGGATCGCTGTAATAAAATGAATTAAAATAGAGGAATTCGTTCATTTAATTCCTCTATTTTTATTTAACTCTTTTTAAATAAACATCCAAAAACCAATCATTTAAATCGACTGTTTTCTCAGCTAATTCTACACCAAATTCTGTAAGGGTATATTCTACTTTTGGAGGAATTTCAGCGTAAACTTTTCTTTTTATAATTTCGTGATTTTCTAATTTCTTTAAAGTAACTGAAAGCATTCTTGATGAAATCCCTCGTATATTCTTTTTAAGTTCATTGAAACGTAATGTTTCGAAATAAGCTAAATTATATATGACGAATAAACTCCATTTATCCATAACAACCGCCATCATATCTTTAGTAATACAAAAGCCTTTATCATTTCTATTTTTAATTGCTCTTGTAAAAAATACTTCAACTTTATTTTTAAGGTTAATCGTTTGATTATCAACTTTAGTTATTTTCATGTTACTTAGTTTATCCGTTGTAACTTATTGTTTATCAGTAAATTATTTCCTAATTTTACATTGGTTACTAAAAGTAACTATAATTATCAATTAAATTAAAAATATTATGAATATTCCTTCAAATGATCATTTAATAAAAGAGCTGAATCAAATTTTTGACGAAACAAAATCTTGGATTCACGCACAATCTGAAGAGCGATTTAATATTGAATTAATTCCTGGCAAGTGGACAATTGCAGGTCATTTATATCATCTTATAAAAAGTACAAAAGCAGTAAGCAAAGGAATGTCTATGCCTAAAATCGGTCTTCAAACCATGTTTGGAAAAAGTAATCGTAAAGAAAGAACATTTAAAGAATTACAAGAAAAGTATGAAAATTCGTTATTAGAAATTGATAAGATTGATTTTAAAGATCCTAATAATTTCGAAGCTGAACCTGGTCGGCATTTCAACAAATTGGAACTAATTAAACGATTCGAGCAAGAACAAATAGATTTCATTAAAGCCATCAATAAATGGGATGAAGAAAAGATGAGCATTTATATTTTACCCCATCCTTTATTAGGGAAATGTACCATTCGAGAATTTATTTACTTTACTATTTTTCATACAGAACATCATTTAAAAATTCTTAAAGAAAAATATATATAATCTGAATTTAAAGGCTCAAAAAAAATTCGAGCCTTTTTTATTTCTTAGGGAACAAAATAAATTTAAGCGTCGTTCTATAAAAAAAGAGTCTTATTCAATCCTTATATTAGGCTCAATTTTATCAATACCAATAAAAAACCGTAATGAGAGAAAGAACCCTTTCTCAATCTCTCTTCTTAACCCGACATCGTAAATCTTCATATTTTTTTGGAGGTATAGTCTTCGTTTTAATTACTATTACATTAATTATTCTTGGTTCCGTTTTTAGCGATAGTAATATTTGGGATGGTTTGAAAATGGCAGGAGGCAATGCATTAGAATTTTGTGAAGAAAATCATTGGGATAAAGTAGTTGTACAACCTGCTAATACCTGGTCAAATTTAGGCTTCCTCCTTGTAGGACTTTTTATTTTTGTAACGGGATTTGATGATTATAAGATTAAAAAGAAACATGGAGATAAAACGATTCGCAATTTAATTGCTCAATATCCTATATTTAGTTTTTTAATCGGTTTTTCTTGTATTTATTTATTTTTGGGAAGCTTTTTATATCATGCTTCCGTTCGATATCTACCTCAGAAGTTAGATATTACTTCTATGTATTTTTTAACTGTTTCATTGTTGGCATTTTCATTATTTCGATCTCGTTTTTTAGACCAAGACTCTAAAAGAAAAACTATTCTTCCTTGGATAGTTTTAGGAGTAATTATAGCTAATATTTTCATATTCATTTATATCATGGAAATTAATGTGAATTTATTATTTCCTTTTTTCATCATAGCAGTTTTTTTGGCCAATTTTGCTTATGCTTTAAGAAATAATAAGAAGAAAAGTATGCCACGAATCACTTTATATCTAAGCCTTTTCGTAATGACAATTTCTTTTACGATGTGGATTCTTGATCGAGAAGATATCATGTGTAATTCTGGTAGTATTTTTCAGGGTCATGCCATTTGGCATGTCTTAAATGCTACTAGTATTTTGTTGCTATATATGCACTATCGATCTGATACTAGAATATCTCAAATAGGCGAATAAAAAAAGAGCTTCTTTCTAAATCGAAAGAAGCTCTTTTTTATTGATTAATCCTTATAATTAATATTGTTTCCAATATTTAAGTTTTAAAGTTACTGTTACTTCTGATTGATCTAGTTTAAAAGAACATTCTTCAAAGTTAGGTTTTCTCCATTTTGAACCTGGTGTTTTACTGAATGCATAAGGTTCATTAGGAACACCAATCATATTTGAACTTAATTTATGACTCGTATCTAAATCTTGGTACGCCGCTAGGACATAATCACCATAGGGTAAATTATCAAAAACTACAGTTTTGGTTGTAAAATCTCCCATAGGAAGAACGCTATCTTCAATATGCCCATGTTTATCTAGAAAACCTTCTTTTTTATAAATTGCAGATCTAATTTCTCCTTTGTTGGGTTCTAAGTTTTCCATAATGAGGATAACTTTACCTGTTTCAACAGTAGGAGTACTATTTGGTTTTCCAAAAGAAAATCCTGTCATAAGCATGATAAGGATTAAGGCATTCATAAGTATTTGATTTGTAATTGAAGAATTTATCGTTTCGTAAAGATAACGAACAGAATTATCAATATGTTTCTAATCAAGTAAACTTCTTGTTGAATTCGTACCTTTATTAACTCATTATTAAGAGTTTCTATAAATTTAATCAATAAAAATTGAAAGAGACTTCAAAATAGAGCTTGTTTTTTATGGATCCAATTAAAGAAGAATGGGAAAAGAAATCTCAACAGAATTATAAAAAGAATAAAGCCTTCTTAAAAAAGCTAAAATCAAAAAGTAAAAAAGAAACTGATCAATTAGCTTCTCAATTGCATGAAGAAGCTTTTCAGTCTATTGATTGTTTAAATTGTGCTAATTGTTGCAAAGGCTTAGGACCTAGAATCACAAGGACTGATATAAAAAGAATGTCGAAGCATTTAAAAATGAAGGAAAGTGATTTTGAGGAAGAATATGTAAAAGTAGATGAAGATCAAGATTTCGTTATGAAAGCGATGCCTTGTCCTTTTTTAATGAGTGACAATTATTGTTCTATTTATGATGCAAGACCTAAAGCTTGCAGGGAGTATCCTCATACAGACATGAATGGATTTGCATCAAAACCCAATTTACATGCGAAAAACACCTTGACTTGCCCTGCTGCTTTTTTTGTTGTTGAACGAATAAAATCATTAATGTCTTAAATTTTAATATTTCATTTATGTATCCTTCGTTTTCTTTTACGTTATACATTTAGAATCAAACAAATTAGTGATGAGATTTTATTTAATACTGATTGCAATATTTTTATTCAATCCTTGCTTCGCTCAAAAATTTGTAAAGGACACAACACTTATCCTTAGTGAAAATATTTATTTCGATTTTGGTAAGGATTTTATTCGTTCAAGTGAATTTTCTAAATTAAATAGCCTTGCTGAAACTTTAAAAATTAAACAAGATGGATTTATTAAATTAACAGGTCATACAGATTCAATTGGTACAAATAATAATAATTTATCATTATCTGAACGAAGAAATAATTCAGTTATACAATATTTAGTCAATAAAAATATCGCTCCTTATTCTTTTATTACCCGATACAATGGAGAATTCATTCCTGTTGCCGACAATGATACAGAAGCAGGTAGACAAAAAAATAGACGAGTTGAAATAAGTGTTTACCAAATCATTACTCAAGAAATAATTATAGCACAACCTTCATCAATCCCATCTACAAAACCTATACAAAAAGAAGAATCAATTGTAGAAGAGAAAAAAACATTGCCATTAACTTTTATCATTAAAAATGAAGAAACCAACGAATTTATTAATGATGCAATTATAACAGAAACTCAATTAGATAAAAAATTAAATACGAATAACGGAACTTGGAAAGGAAATTTAAATTTAGAATTATCTACTCCTTATGTTTTTGGTATTTATGCAAAAGGATTTTTCCATAATTCATATGATTTAGAAATAAATAATTATGAATCTCAAACTATTGAAATAAAATTAAAGCCGATAAAAAAAGGAAATAAATTAGCTTTACGTAAATTATATTTTTATGGTAATCAAGCAAAATTGCTACCCAAATCCATGCCTGAATTAAGGCGTTTAGTAGAAAGTGTATTATTAAATCCTGACGTTTTATTAGAAGTAGGCGGACATATTAATTATCCAAATACACATCCAGATGATGTTCCAAAATGGAGTCAAGATTTATCGATAAGAAGAGCAGAAGTCATTCATAATTATTTAATTAATAGTGGCGTCAATGCAAAACAATTAAAATACAAAGGATATAGTAATACACAAATGATTAACCCCACAGCTCGAGAAGAAAAAGATATGAAACCCAATAGAAGAGTAGAAATAAAAGTTCTTGGTTATATTAATGAATAATTAATTTTCAATACCCAAAGCTTTACGCATGCTTTTTGCTTTTAATAAACATTCTTGATACTCAGATTCTGGATCAGAATCAAAAACAATAGCGCCACCTACATTATAAGATAAATAATGTTGCGCCTCATTATACAGTATACTTCGAATGACAACATTAAAATCAAAATCACCTTCAGGTGTAATATAACCCACTGAACCAGAATACAATCCCCTTGATGTAATTTCATATTTTTCTATCAATTTCATGGCCATGATTTTAGGAGCACCTGTCATAGAACCCATGGGGAACAAAGCTTTAATGGCATCAATAAAATGTACATCATCTTTTAATTCACCTGTTATGGTGGAAATCATTTGCCAGACATGTTCAAAACCATAAATACCAAACAACTCATTCACAATTACAGATCCAGATTTACAAGAACGAGATAAATCATTTCTTACTAAATCTACAATCATTACATTTTCTGCTTTATCTTTTTCACTTTGAGCTAAAGCATTTTTATTCGCCTCATCCTTTATTTTATTTTGACTTCTTGAAGCAGTTCCTTTTATGGGTTGAGAAATTATTTTATTGTTTTCTTTTTTGATAAATCGTTCAGGGCTCCCACAATTTAAATACTTATCATTCCATTTATAAAAAGAAGAAAAAGGAGCTTTTGAAATATAATTTAAAGATGAGTACAAAGCAGCAGGTTCAATAAAACAACTATTAATAAAAAATTCAGTACAATAATTCATTTCATATAAATCCCCTTCAACGATATGTTCTTTTATTTTTTTAATTTTTAATTTGTATTCTTCCTCTGTCTCTCTAGATTCCATAATCCAATCGCCAGTACATTCACAATTCCCTTCAGGAATCGTTTTCCAAATACTTTCTAAAATTTCATTCGGTTTAAATTTTTGAGATTCGATTTTAATTTCACTGCCCGTTATTTGAATCATTATATCAGGTGAAAAAAAATGCAACAAAGGAAAACCCATTCTATCTGGATTTTCAGAACTTAGTTCTTCTACATCATTTTTTAAATCATAGGATAAAAAACCAAAAAGCCAATCTTTCTTTTTTTCATAAAAAGATTTTAATTGCGAAAAAGGTTGTTCTCCATTTCGTTCTATAGTTAATCCTTGTGCATCTGAAACTGCAAAAATAAAATCAATATTATTCTTAGCATGTGTTGTATATCCTTGACCATCTAAAATACATCCTACTTTAAAATGCATCATCCAATAAGGCAATAGGATTTTGAATTCTTTAATTTTTTTATCTAAAGAATATTCTGCCACCCATCTACCTTGTTTGTTTTTATGGAATGTATCTTTCATTACATGCTATAAACTAAAATTCCGTATCAGTAAACTGACACGGAATTTTTATTAATAAACTGAAGGTCGAGTTAAAAGCTCAACCCGATCTGGTCCAGTTGACACCATTGTTATTGGTACACCTAATTCTTTTTCTAGGGCATCTACATATAATCTTGCATTGTTGGGTAAAGCATCAAATGTTTTTACTTCCACTAAAGATTGTTCCCAACCTTTATATGTTTTATAATTCATTTTTAAATCATTCGGAATTTCAAAAGGAACTTCTTCCGTTTCTTTTCCATCTATCTGATACGAAACACCAACATTTAGTTCTTTAAATATATTAAGGACATCAATTTTAGTCAGAACTAATTGAGTAACACCATTCAACATAATGGTATATTTCAATTGAGGCAAATCTATCCAACCACATCTTCTAGGTCTACCTGTAGTCGCTCCAAATTCGTGGCCTTCTTTTCTTAATAGTTCACCAACATCATCATGTAATTCACTTGGAAAAGGTCCTCCCCCTACTCTAGTACAATAAGCTTTGGTAATACCAATGACTTCACCTATTTTATCTGGAGATACTCCTAGACCGATACAAACCCCAGCCGTAACTGTATTTGACGATGTTACATAAGGATAGGTTCCAAAATCAACATCCAACATAGAACCTTGTGCACCTTCTGCTAAAATACGTTTCCCATTTTTCAACAAACGGTTGACATAATATTCACTACTCACTTGAGGAATTTTTCTTAATCGTTCTAAGCTTGCAAACCATTTCTGTTCTTCACCATCCAAATCAAAATCTACTTTCGGCAAAGAAGTCAAAATAGATAAATGCTTTTGCTTTAACTTTTGATATCTTTCCTTAAAATCTACTCGATTAATATCTCCAATCCTTAATCCGTTTCTACCTGTACGATCCATGTAGGTTGGACCAATACCCCTTAATGTAGAACCAATTTTACTTTTACCTTTTGCTGCTTCATTAGCCGCATCAAGTAATCGATGAGAAGGCAAAATTAAATGCGCTTTTTCTGCAATAAATAAACGATGATCATAATCAACATCAGCTTTATCTAGTCCATTAAGTTCTTTTTCAAAAGTTATAGGATCAATGACAACTCCATTACCCACAAGGTTAATAAGGTTTGATCTAAAAACACCAGATGGTATGGTATGTAACACATGTTTCTTTCCATCAAACACAAGTGTGTGTCCAGCATTAGGGCCACCCTGGAACCGGGCAACAACATCGTATCGATCTGCTAAATAATCTACAATTTTGCCCTTACCTTCATCTCCCCACTGGAGTCCTAAAATTACATCTATATTCATCTTTTAATTTGATAACGTTTTTCAAAAGAATTTGGAAAATTAAAAACCAAACAAAGATAGAAAAAAGTATTCCCTTTATCTATATAATCCAATAAGTATGAAAACTAAATTTATAAAGAAGGAATAAACAGGATATCTCTAAGAAAAAAACACGACACTCAACACAAATAACAATAAAAATACGTAATCCATTAAAAAAATTATGCGAAATTTTAACTGTTTTTCAGTGAGTTACAAATTTAATAATTGAAATTAAATGTAAAATTCATTGTTTTATCCAATAAGTAATATTACATTTGCAGCCGCTAAAAGCGGATAATAACGATTATTTAAATTATACAAGCGTGGATACACTAAGTTATAAGACAAAATCGGCAAAATTAGAAGAGGTAGAAAAGAATTGGCATGTTATAGATGCTACAAATCTAACCTTAGGCCGAATGAGCACAAAGATTGCTCAAATACTAAGAGGGAAGCATAAGCCTTCTTTTACACCACATGTGGATTGCGGAGATTACGTAATAGTTATCAATGCAGAAAAAGTAAGATTAACTGGAAACAAGTGGAATGCTAAACAATATATTACTTACTCTGGCTACCCTGGTGGACAAAGAAGTAAAACGGCGAAACAAATTCTTGACAAAAAGCCTACATACATCGTAGAGCATGCTGTAAAGTTGATGTTACCTAAAAATCGTTTAGGAAGAACAATTTATGGGAATTTATTTGTGTATGAAGATGCTGAACATCCTCATGAGGCACAAAAGCCACAAGAATTAAAATTAGATAAATAATTACCGATATGGAAATGATAAATGCAACGGGAAGAAGGAAAGCATCCATTGCCCGTATAT